>JAFSXA010000210.1 GCA_017450135.1 Clostridia bacterium
ATAAAATCCGGCGTGGAAATGATGATAGAAACTCTCGGCGATATCCTCGGCAAGCGCGCCGACCCCGAGCTCACGACAGCCATCAAAAAAACCATCTGCGAGGATGAGGACGTCTTCGGCGCGTTTGACCTTTTCCTATACAACTACGGGCCGAGTCTTGAATACGGCTCAGTCCACGTTGAGGTCAAGGACACCATGACCGCAAAGGAGATCGACGCCATGGACAGGCGCATACAGGCCAACGTGTTCAACAAGCACGGCGTTATCCTCACCGGCATCGGGCTTTACTCCATTAACACAAGCAACGACGAAGCGGCGGTGATGCGCAGAAAAGTACTTGAGGCGGTTATGGCTCACGATTACTCGATGCAGTTCCACGGCTTTTATGCCGACACTCAGGCGAAGTTTATGTCCTTTGACGTTGTGCTGTCCTTTGAATGCGACCGTGAAAAGGCGATAAGGGAGATACGCGACGAGATCCAGGCTATGTATCCCGACTACACGATTACGGCTCAGCCCGACGTTGACATCAGCGAATAACAAAAAATGATCCCGCGGGAAGCTCTGAAAAGAGATCCTGCGGGATTCTTTTTGCGTCATATGCGGCAGTCGTTAATTTCTGCCGGAGAGAACGTCCTTTTCGTATTCGCTGATCGCCGGAAAATAATCCGACGCTACGTTTTCATCCTCAAGGAATCTTTCCCAAACGTCGCCGAACGGCGCGGTTTTCATCTGCTCCTGGAGCACCATAAGCTCAGAGAACCGGCTTCCGTCCTGAAGCTCCTTCAGTCTGTCGTCAGGCTGGAGCAGAGCAAAGAGCAGCGCCTTTTGAACGCTCCTGATTCCGGTGACCCACGCGGAGATACGGTTGATGGAGGCGTCGAAGTAATCCGTCGCTATGAACACTCTGTCGAGCGCGTCGTTTCTGACTATCTCCTTGGCTATCTCCCTTGTCTCATCGTCGAAAAGGACAACGTGGTCGCTGTCCCAGCGCACGGGACGGGTGATGTGGAGAGCCAGCCTGTCGCTGAACAGCAGCATGGACGAAATCTTATCGGAGACAACCTCCGTGGGGTGGTAATGACCGTTGTCCATAAGCGGCGTTATACCCTTGTGCGCCACATAATTCATGCAGAATTCCGCCGAGCCGACAGTGTATGATTCAAGCCCTATTCCGAAAACCTTGGATTCCAGGCACACAAAGACCTTGCTCCTGTCGTATTCGATATCGAGGATCTCATCGAGGGATTTTTTAAACCTTGCGCGCGGCGACAGCCTGTCGCCCGGGATATCCTTGCAGCCGTCCGGTATCCATATGTTCATCACGCAGGGAACACCCGTTTCATCCGCAAAATATTCGGATATCTCTATGCATCGTCTGCCGTGCTCGACCCAGAATTTACGCACCTCCTCGTCCGGCGAAGAGAGTGTAAGATTGTCTTTTACCATCGGATGTGAAAAGAAGGTGGGGTTGAAATCTATGCCCATGCTTCTCGCCTTGGCAAACTCTACCCACTTTTTGAAATGCTTCGGCTCTATCCTGTCCCTGTCGGCAAATTCGCCGTCTTCAAATATCGCGTAACACGCGTGGAGATTGAGCTTGATTTTGCCGGGAAGAAGGCTCCTCGCCATGTCGATATCGTCCATGAGCTCCTGCGGAGTCCTCGCCTTGCCGGGATAGTTGCCGGTGGTCTGGATGCCGCCGGAGAGAGCCTCCTTGGAATCGAAGCCCGTAACATCGTCACCCTGCCAGCAGTGCATCGATATTGTGATATTCTTCATTTTTTTGATCGCAAGATCGGTATCGACCCCGTATCCCGCGTATATTTCTTTTGCGCTTTCGTATCTGTTCATCGATCTGCCTCCTTTCGGTTTTCTATATTCTATCACAAACCGTGCAAGTAATCAACGTCAAATTATGATATGGGACATACTAAAAATCCATGCTTGACATATATATGTTTTTGTGATATCTTTTATAAAGAAAAACATTGAAAACGGCAATGAAGAAGAGAGTAAGCGCCGCGCGAAGTCCAAGCGAGCCGGGGATGGTGCAAGCCCGGTACGAAGTACGCTCCGCCCAAAATCACTTCCGAGCCTCGGGCTGAACCTGCAGTAAGCCTCGACGGTTTTCCTCCGTTAAAGGGAACGCATATGAAGTATGCTGTAATAGGTGGTTGCGAGTTTTATCCTCTTCCTGTTTTGGCAGGACGGGGATCTATTATTTTTAAAGGGGAATACGGTAATGTACAAGAAAGTTTCCGCGGATCTCAATTTTGTCGAGCGTGAAAAAAACGTCGAAAAATTCTGGAAAGAAAACGAAATATTTAAAAAAACCTGCGAAAAGGAAGGCCCGTCATATGTATTCTATGACGGCCCTCCGACTGCCAACGGCAAGCCGCATATCGGTCACGTGCTGACGAGGGTCATCAAGGATATGATCCCGCGCTACCGCACCATGAAAGGCTTCCGCGTGCCCCGCAAGGCGGGCTGGGACACCCACGGTCTGCCGGTCGAGCTGGAGGTCGAGAGGAAGCTCGGGCTTGACGGCAAGGAGCAGATAGAGGAATACGGCCTGGAGCCGTTCATCGAGCAGTGCAAGGAAAGCGTTTGGAAGTACAAGGGGATGTGGGAGGATTTCTCCTTTACCGTCGGCTTCTGGGCGGATATGGAGCATCCCTACGTCACCTATCACAACTCATACATCGAGTCCGAATGGTGGGCGCTCAAAAAGATATATGAGAAGGGGCTTATCTACAAGGGCTTCAAGATAGTTCCCTACTGCCCGCGCTGCGGGACCCCGCTATCCTCTCACGAGGTTGCACAGGGCTACAAGTCAGTAAAGGAGCGTTCCGCGGTAGTCCGCTTTAAGGCGAAGGATGAGGACGCCTATCTTCTCGCCTGGACTACTACCCCGTGGACACTGCCCTCTAATACGGCTCTGTGCGTCAATCCCCATGAGACATATCTGAAGGTCGCCGCCTGTGACGGCAAGACCTATTATATAGCCGAAGC
>JAFSXA010000211.1 GCA_017450135.1 Clostridia bacterium
GGGACCCTGAGCTACTTTGAGCTTGACGAGTTCGACAAGCTCCCCGATAAGGTTCCCGATAATAGCGAAAAGGCTGCGCAGATGCTCATAGTCGAAGCCGACGACCGGAACAGGGTACGAATTTATCCCTACGACCTCATCACCGGCAACTACTTCCCGATCGTGCACAAGATCGACGTTCCGTCCGAGCCTTCAACCTTCACATATACAAACGCAAGATATCGTGACGCCGTGAATCCGTACTTTGATGAGAACGCGAAAATCACTGCTGAGATCGGCGAAGCTTCTGTAAAAATCGAATTCGATCAGGCTAAAATAGATAAGGAATACGTTAACAGCTACGATATCATCATCCGCGAAGATTCGACCGGCAGCATCGTCAAACAGTTAAGTATATGGTCCGAGTATTACTTTTATGATATGCCGGCCACACGTTCAGTCACAGTCAAGGGTCTGAAAAAAGGCACTGAATACACGGCTCAGGTCATTGCGAACAGCTTCTGGTCAACAAGCTCCGAAAATTCTCTGACTCTCAAATTCAAAACCGCCTGAATATCAGGCGCTATCAATTCCCGGGGGGTATTGCTTTGAGTAAATTCAAGGAATTCCTTAAGAGAAAGGATATCGAAATATCCGGCAGGCGCTACGGTATAGAGGCTCTCGGAGCTATGGCTCAGGGTCTTTTCGCCTCGCTGCTGATAGGCACGATCCTTTCCACCATCGGCACTCAGTTCAATCTCGACTTCCTTGTGGATATAGGTAAATTTGCCTCAGACGTCAAGGGCTGCGCCATGGCTATAGCCATCGGCTACGCGCTCAAGGCGCCGCCGCTCGTGCTCTTTTCCCTTGCAACGGTCGGCTACGCCGCCGATACTCTCGGAGGGGCGGGAGGACCGCTCGCAGTTCTGATAATCGCCATCATAGCCGCCGAGCTCGGAAAAGCCGTCAGCAAGGAGACCAAGCTTGACATCCTCGTGACCCCGCTCGTTACCATCCTCTCCGGCTGTCTGCTGTCCGTTCTCTGTGCGCCGTATATCGGCAAGGCGGCAAGCGCCGTCGGCGGAGCCATTATGTGGGCCACCGAGCTCAGGCCCTTCCTTATGGGGATAATCATTTCCGTAATAGTCGGAATCGCCCTGACGCTGCCGATAAGCAGCGCAGCTATCTGCGCCGCTCTGAGCCTTACGGGTCTTGCCGGAGGCGCGGCTCTGGCAGGCTGCTGCGCACAGATGGTGGGCTTTGCGGTGATGAGCTTCCGCGAGAACAGATGGGGCGGACTTATCTCCCAGGGGCTCGGCACAAGTATGCTGCAAATGGGCAATATAGTTAAAAATCCCAAAATATGGATTCCGCCGATACTCACCTCGATAATAACCGGGCCGATAGCCACCTGCCTGTTCAAGCTGCAGATGAACGGCGCCGCGGTCTCCTCGGGCATGGGTACCTGCGGACTTGTGGGCCAGATCGGCGTATACACCGGCTGGATAAACGACATCTCCTCCGGGGCAAAGACGGCAATAACGGCCTTTGACTGGATAGGTCTTGTAATGATAAGCTTCATTCTCCCCGCCGTACTCACCTGGGTCTTCGGACTCATATTCAGGAAGATCGGCTGGATCAAAGAGAACGATCTTAAACTGGAAATGTAATTAATCAAGGAGTGATGATAAATGAGTTACGCAAAAGAAGTAATCGCAAAAGCAGATCAGAAATTTGCCGAACAGCCCGAGTTTTTGCAGGCTGTCAAAGAGGTTCTCTCCTCGCTTGAGCCAATCATTGAAAAAAATGAGGACAGATACAGAAGAGACGCCATCCTTGAAAGGCTCATCGAGCCGGATCGACAGATCATGTTCCGCGTGTCCTGGATCGACGACAGCGGCAAGGTTCGCGTAAACACCGGCTACCGAGTCCAGTTCAACAACGCCATCGGCCCCTACAAGGGCGGTCTGAGACTGCATCCCTCGGTCAACCTGAGCATCATCAAGTTCCTCGGCTTTGAGCAGATATTCAAGAATTCTCTCACCGGTCTGCCGATAGGCGGAGCCAAGGGCGGATCAGATTTTGACCCCAAGGGCAAATCAGACAGAGAGATAATGAGATTCTGCCAGAGCTTTATGACCGAGCTTTCAAAGTATATAGACGCCGACACCGACGTCCCTGCAGGCGACATCGGAACCGGTGCGCGGGAGATCGGATACCTCTTCGGCCAGTATAAAAAGATCAAAGGCCTTTACGAGGGCGTTCTCACCGGCAAGGGACTGTCCTACGGCGGCTCGCTCGCGAGGACGGAGGCTACCGGCTACGGTCTTCTCTATCTGACAACCGAGATGCTCAAATGCAACGGCCATGACATCAAGGGCAAGAGGGTCTGCGTTTCCGGCTCCGGTAACGTTGCGACCTACGCCGTTGAAAAAGCCCAGCAGCTCGGCGCAAAGGTGCTGACCGTAAGCGATTCAACGGGCTGGGTCTACGACCCCGACGGAATAGACGTCAAGGCGCTCAAGGATATCAAGGAGATCAGGCGCGGCAGGCTCTCACTGTATAAGGATTACAGACCGAACGCAGAGTACCATGAGGGCAAGGGAGTATGGAGCGTAAAATGCGACGTCGCTCTCCCCTGCGCAACCCAGAACGAGCTGACTCTCGAGGACGCAAAGACCCTCGTCAAGAACGGCGTCATCGCCGTATCCGAGGGCGCGAATATGCCCACCACCCTGGACGCGACGAATTATCTCATTGAAAACGGCGTCCTGTTCGCTCCCGGAAAGGCCGCGAACGCAGGCGGCGTTGCGACCTCGGCGCTTGAAATGTCACAGAACAGTGAGAGAACGAGCTGGACCTTTGAGCAGGTCGACGAGAAGCTCCGCAGTATAATGATAAACATTTTCCACAATATGGAGAGTGCGGCGGCCCGCTACGGAAAGCCCGGAAACTACGTTGTCGGCGCCAATATTGCAGGCTTTGAGAAGGTCGTTGACGCGATGCTTGCCGAGGGCGTAAGCTGAAAAATTCAAAACATCGGAATACACTGACAGAGTGCGGATATCGAATATCTGCACTCTGTTGATTTTATTGAGGAAATTCAGTTTTTCCGGGTACGTATTTGTTAACGTACCAACAGCTCAATCGACAAATTCATAATCGAAAGGATGCTTGGAATGCGCCCAATATTGCTTGTTTCTCTCCAAAATTTCACGCATCTTTTCAACAGAACCTTTTAATTCTTTGGCTACGGTTTGGCTACCCTTGACGGTAATAAATTTGCATGGAATATTTTTGTTGATATCGTCCCAGAAAGCAGACCAGTTCCTGCCATATCCTTCTTCCAAATCCAAGCCTTTTTCAATTCTTTCATGCAGCTCCATTATATACTTACAATTTGTTAAATCTATTGTCGCTTTTTTCACTATACCATCTCCTATATGATTTCATAAAACGTATGATAATGGTCATAAGTAACAAAAACCAGTCCGTCATTCAGTCAATAAACTCATAATCGAAAGGATGCTTGGAATGCGCCCAGTACTGTTTGTTTTCTTCTAATATTTCACGCATCTTTTCAACAGAACTCTTTAACTCTTTGGCTACGGTTTTACTGCCCTTTACGGTAATAAACCTGTACGAAATATTTTTATTTATATCGTCCCAAAAAGCGTACCAATTCCTGCCATATCCTTCTTCCAAATTCAAACCCTTTTCAATTCTTTCGTGCAGTTCCATTAAGTATTTACAATCCGTTAAATCTATAGTTGCCTTATACATTATATGCCTCCTATATTATCTCACAAAAAGTTTGATAATGATCGTACGTTACAAATAACATACCTGTCATTCAGTCAATAAACTCATAATCGAAAGGATGCTTGGAATGCGCCCAATCCTGCTTGTTTCTCTCCAAAATTTCACGCATCATTTCAACCTTGCCGGCTAATTCTTTTGACACGGTTTTACTGCCCTTGACCGTAATAAATTTATACGGGATATTCCTGTTGATTTCATCCCAAAATGCGTCCATGTTTCTGCCGTATCCATCATCAAGGTGCAGCCCTGCTTTGATCCTTTCATGTAATTCCATTAAGTATTTGCAATCGGTTAAATCTATAGTTGCTTTTTTCACAGCATGCCTCCTATATTATTTCATAAAAAGTGTGATAATGATCGTAGGTAACAAAAATCCGTCCGTCGTTTGACCATAGTATTCTATGCATATTACGTCTGCCCGGCGTATAGTTTATATCTGCTTCGCGCCATATTCGTCCGATTTTATGCGGTAGCTTTCTATCGCCGTTTTCATAAATATTTCCGCCCAACATCTTTCCATGTGCAAATTTGGATGGCCTGTCTCCGGTATCCCACCCCAGCGCTTCAAGCTGTTCGCGTGAAATGTAATAATCAGGCAATTCTCCAAAATGCTTTAACCAATAATCGGCGCCGTTTGTGCCGTCTTTTGTTGCATTGCCGGCTTCGATCGCTTCCATTTCTTCCAGCGTACACCTGCAATTGATGTGCAAAGGCGGCAACTGAACAGTCGAATCGTTGATATCAAAGATCCTGCCATGATTATCCGCGCAGTCAAAACAAGTTTTTAAATCCAGCTCCGTGCGCCATGTTTTATAATTTTGACTCGGCAATGTTACCGGCTCAAAGCTGTCGTCTCTGGCCTTTTCGGTCAGATCGTTGTTGTAAGTAATTGCATCATAATAGTATGTTTTTTACGCTCTTCACGGAATTTTGTGGTATAGTAATCAGATGCCCCCAAAAGAGCCTCCCCTTGAAGCAAGGGGAGGTGGCACGCCAAAGGCGTGACGGAGGGGATTTTTAAGGAAATCATTCTGCAAAATCAAACGATCCCTCAGTCTTTTGCTTCGCAAAA
>JAFSXA010000212.1 GCA_017450135.1 Clostridia bacterium
AATTGTTGAGATACATCCATGCAAACTTGTGGTTTGAATCTCTGATGATGCCTTCCGGAATCATTACGGTGTACTCTGTACCATCTGCCGCATCCTCGGGGATGGTGAGCGGGAATTTGACAAGATACTGGCTGTCATCCCAAAGCTCAAAGGTCTCTTCGGATACGCCGGGATCGGGCTGGTTGCCGATTCTGGTGAACTTCCACGCGCTCTTATCAAGAGTTACGTTTCCGTCGGCGTCCTGAGGCCAGCAAATGTCGTCTGTCTTAACAGAATCAACAAAGTTGCCCCATGTGCCGCGAACGCTGTTGGCTGCCGAGCAGGCGCTCAGATACTCAACGTTGTCGCCGCTGTTCCAAAGGAATACCTTGTTAACATTTGCCTGAGTCATAGAAGTCTTGTTAGGTCTCTGCTTGAGATAGATGTCTGTGCAGTCAAGAAGATCTGCCGAATAGAACACGTGTGTGCTCATGTTGCCGGTGTAATAGTTGTTGGTCACGTAGAGATAGATGTAATAGGTATCTCCGGGCTCAACTTCGATAACGCCGGTCTGCTCGTCGCCGCTGTCATTGATAGAGACGCGGGAGTCGCCTGTCCAGTTGATGGTTGCCTTTGAAGCGGTCAGCCACCACTTGGACTGATAGGTTGCATTGTCCGGATTACCGTTAGCCGAAACGGCTACGGCGAACGTACCGAGCGCGATTACTACTGCGAGAATTACGCTCAATACTTTTCTGCAAACTTTCATGCTTAAAGTCCTCCTTAAATTTTTATTCAACAGCCTGTGATTTATTTTATGATTCGCAGTTCATAACAAATACGCCGGTTATTGAAGTTAGCTTTATTCTATCATTATTTCAAATGCAAGTCAATAGATTCAAGTGCCGCAAAACAAAGAATTCTGCAAAAATTTTTATTCAAAAGCTGTCGTTTTTTCATATTTTTTCCATTACATATTAATAAGAGTTTCCCTCAGCTTTGTTATTATCCGTTTTTCCAGCCGTGAAATATAGCTCTGCGATATGCCGAGGCTGTCCGCGACCTCCTTTTGAGTGTGCTCTCTGCCGCCGCCCAGACCGAAGCGCATCGACATTATCGTCCGCTCCCGTGAGCCCATCGAATTTATCGTGCGCACAAGCAGATCCTTTTCATCCTCCAGCTCGATTCCCACGTTGACCGTGTCCGGCTCGCTGCCGAGTATGTCGGAGAGCAGCAGCTCGTTCCCGTCCCAATCCACGTTCAGCGGCTCGTCTATGGATATTTCGTTCTTGAGCGGATTTGTTTTTCTTAAAAACATAAGTATCTCATTCTCGATACAGCGCGAGGCGTAGGTCGCAAGCTTTATGTTCTTCCCCGGGCAGAAGGTGTTGACCGCCTTGATAAGACCTATCGTGCCTATCGAGACCAGATCCTCTATCCCCACGCCCGAGTTTTCAAACTTTTTCGCTATGTAGACGACAAGGCGCAGGTTGTGGACTATCAGCGTTTCCCTGACGGATTCGTCCCCTGCCGCGAGCCTCTCTATTATCTGCGCTTCCGCCTCCTTGTCCAGCGGAGGCGGCAGGGTCTGCGGCCCGTTCACATAGTATATCGTCTGTGCTCCGCCGAACAGATCAAGTATCAGTTTTTTCAGCTTTTCAACCAGTCTTAACATAGCTTTTCTCCTTCGCAAGCTCCGCCACAGCGGGATTGATTATAAACTCATATTCGCCCTTCGCGATATTGTTCCTTGTGACGGCAATATAGGCTTTGTCCGTAACAAGCGTTCCCGACGCGCTTGTGATATGTACTCTCTCCGGTCTGAACGCCGGCATCACTCCTGTACCGGAAACCGTTCTGTGCATTATCAGCCTGACGCCAGCCGGGTCGGTAATGCTCTCCGGAGAGGCAAAATAATCCCTGACGCTCCCGGGCATGATCTTCTCTACGGCTGAGTATTCGGCGACTATGACCGGGTAGCCGCTGAACGGCTCGGTCAGAGAATTGCCTGTGTCGTAGAGCGCGGCTCCGTCCGCTCTGCCGCCGCCGAACTCAACAGTCAGGCGGCAGACCGCATTCTTCGGCGCGCGCCTTGCCGCAAAATGCGAGATCAGACTTACGACCGCGTAGCAAACGATGGTCGAGACGACAAGGAGCTTGATATCCACGTCAAAATACACCGCCCCGTTGTTATACGCCATGCCTGCGGGAGCAACCGTCAGCCAGAGCGCGAGCATGATACCGCCGAAGACGAAGCTGACCGCGAAAAAGGTAAAGAACGCACGGAGGAAAAAACTCCTGCTCCTGTATCCGAAGGCGCAGAAAACTATCAGCAGCGCCGCCCCGATTTTGATCGCAAGCCCGGCGGCAAAGGGAAGCTCCGGCAAAAATATAACGAGCGAGCAGACGCTCCCCGACAAAGAGCCGAGCAACATTCTCACGCGGCCGCTCCTGACCTTGAGTATCATCGAGGAACACGATATCAGCGCGTAATTCACGAAAAGGTTGACGCACAACAGCACGTCGACATAGACGGTCAAGCAAACCACCCCGAAGCTTAGCTTACCTCAATTATAAGCATTCAAAAGGCATTATTTTGTCACAAAGCGGACGGTTGAAAAAATTTTTTAATTCTGTGATTTATTTAACAATTACGGTTGACAAAGCCTGTAAAGCGCGTTATAATACAGAAAATGTCTCATATGATACAAAATGAGGTTGGGATTTTGCTGACTGTCAAAGAAATCATCGAGCTTTTAAAAGAGAATACCATTTTCGGCTGCGTCCCCGAGAAGGACTTGCTCGGGACCGTGTCCGATCATGCCGAAATCGTGCGCTTTTCGGCCGGCGAGATAATTTTTTCACGCCTCAATTTCCGGCGGTCGATAGGCATGGTTCTCTCCGGAAAGGCGAACGTGATAAAGGGGAAGCTGCTCCTGAGCACCCACACAAAGGGAGATATCTTCGGCGCGGTGACGGTTTTCGGCGCCGACAGCTACTACGCAAACGAGATAGTCGCACGCACGGACTGCGAAATAATCTTCATCGGCAAGGAAGAAATAATCCGTCTGACCGAGGTCTGCCCCGGCTTTTCCGAGCGTTATATCACCTATCTTTCCGAGAGGATATATTTTCTCAACAGGCGGCTGGACTCCCTCACGGCAGGCAGCTCTGAGGACAAGCTGTTGAGCTTTCTTGAGGCAAACGCCTCCGACGGCTGTTACTCCGTCGCAAACTACTGCGACCTGGCCGCAAGCCTCGACACAGGCAGAGCCTCGCTTTACAGGGCGTTGGACAACCTGTGCGAAAAAGGTATAATTACCCGTCAAGGTAAAAAAATATTTTTAAGGGAGCTCATCCCTTAAGCAAAGGAAGGTTTTATTATGAAAAAAGTCTTATCACTGGCACTCGCCGCGATCATGGTTTTAGCGCTCTGCTCCTGCTCAACCAATGGCGACGGAAAAACCACAACGGCGGCAAACGACGCCACCACCACCGAGGCCTATCAGGCTGTTGACATGAACGTCCTCGGGCTCAAAGGCCCCACAGGCATGGGCATGGCGAAGATGATCTCCGACAGCAAGACGAACGGCACAGCCAACAACTACAAATTCACCATCAGCGGCGACCCCACCTCCGTTGTTGCCGGCATCACGACCGGAGAATATGACATCGCCGCCTGCCCCATGAATATGGCGTCCGTCATATACAACAAGACGAACGGCGGAGTCAAGATCCTTGCGATAAACACGCTCGGCATCCTCCACATCCTTGACAAGACAGGGACCGTCAAGCAGCTCTCCGACCTCAAGGGCAAGACCGTAGTTACCTCCGGCCAGGGCGCGTCCCCGGAATATATCCTCAACTATATCCTTGAAAAGAACGGCCTGAAGGACGACGTCAAGGTTGAATACCTCAGCGAGCACAGCGAGGTCGCGACCGCCATTCTCACCGGCAAGGCGGATATCGTAATGCTTCCCGAGCCGAACGTGACCGTAGTCACCTCGAAGGACAGCAGCGTCAAGATCGCCATAGACATGACTCAGGAATGGAACAAGATCTCCGACGTCCAGCTTGCAATGGGCGCAGTTATCGCGCGCAAGGACTTTGTTGAGAAAAACGGAAAGGCCGTTGACAAATTCCTTGAGGAATACAAGAACTCGGTCGATTATATCAACACCTCTGCCGAAGCAGGCACAGCCATCGCCGAAGCAGGCATAGTTGACAACGCGGCGCTGGCTCAGAAGGCGATCCCCGGCAGCAACATCACCCTGCTCACCGGCGCTCAGCTCAAGGCGGCGGCAGAGGCCAACCTCAACGTCCTCTTTACGGCAAACCCGGCTTCAGTCGGCGGAAAACTGCCCGGCGCAGATTTCTACTACGGTTGATATGCACAGGGGCGAAACAGCAAAAAACGCATTAAAAACCACGGCCGCAATTCTCTTTTGGATTGCGGTCTGGTACTTTCTGTATCTTTTGGTGCATCAGGAGATTCTGCTCCCTTCGCCAGTACACGTGGCGAAAAGGCTGACGGAGCTTTTGCGGACAAAGGATTTCTATATCGAGACTGCCCTGTCGCTTGCCAGGATACTCGCAGGCTTTTTTGCCGGAGTCGCGGCAGGTACGCTCATTGCGGCGGCGACCGTATTCTGCAAGCCGCTGTATTCCCTGCTCAAGCCGGTCATCACGTTAGTCAAAACCACCCCCGTGGCGTCATTCATTCTGCTCGCCCTTGTATGGATCAAACGCGGCGGCGTGCCCTCGTTCATCTCCTTTCTGATGGTGCTGCCGATAATATGGGCAAATGTGAGCAAGGGTCTTGCGGAGGCAAGCCCGGAGCTTATGGAGGTCGCAAAGGTCTTCCGCTTCCCCGTCGTGAAAAGGATAAAGGATATCTACATCCCCTCCGCAAAGCCATACTTCTACGCAGGATGCACCACGGCGAGCGGCCTGGCATGGAAGGCAGGCATAGCCGCCGAGGTCATAAGCACACCCGACTTTGCCATAGGGACGCACCTCTACAACTCTAAGATTTATCTTGAAACCACGGATCTTTTTGCGTGGACGGTAGTAGTTATTATTTTAAGCGTTATCATCGAGCGGCTTTTAAAGCTTGCGCTGAACAGATTGAGGGGCTGAATCGTTATGATAAAGATAGAAAAGCTTTCAAAATCCTTCGGCAGCAAAAAAGTGCTGGATGATTTTTCCTGCGAGATACCCGAACCGGGGCTTACCGTGATAAGCGGCGCCTCGGGCATAGGCAAGACCACGCTGGCAAGGCTGATCGCAGGACTCGAGACTGCCGACAGCGGCAGTATCACGGGAACGGACGACAGAAAAATCTCGGTCGTGTTCCAGGAGGACAGGCTATTCCCGCATCTGACCGCGCTCGAAAATGCCGCCATAGCCTCCGACGCTCAGACGGCGGAGAGGATACTCACGGCCTTCGGGCTCGGCGGCGACCTCGACAAGAAGCCCTCGGAGCTGAGCGGAGGTATGTGCCGCAGAGTTGCCATAGCCCGCGCACTCGCCTACGGCGGCGATCTACTGATCCTCGACGAGCCGTTCAAGGGGCTTGACGAAAAACTGCGCGCCGACGTTTTTGAAGCTGTTATGGAGTTTTCAAAAAAATCGGCGGTGATCCTGATATCGCACGACAGCGGCTTCGACCCATACGCAAAGAAAATAATCAAGCTTTAAAATGTAAATCCCCAAACAGCGCAAGGTGCGGAAACACTCGATTTCCGCACCTTGTTATATTATATTATGTTTATGCCGCTGAGCGTGAAAGCCGCATTCGGTCAAATCTCGGGTATTTCAACCTTTAATTCCTTGCCGCATTCGGCTGATTTGACGATGTAATCTATTATCACCTGATTATAGAGTATCTCGTCCGACGGTACGGGAGCCTTGCCGCCCTCAGCAACCGCCTCAAGGAAGGCGCGGCACTTCTTATAGAACAGGCCGTCGCCGTGGCCGGTCTTTTCGGGCTCTATCAGAGGAATAACAGTCTCCACTCTCTCGCCGGCAACGTCATGATACAGC
>JAFSXA010000213.1 GCA_017450135.1 Clostridia bacterium
AGGGCGGAGTGTTGTACATTGAGCCGTGATCGGCCTCGACCGTGTAATCGTAGACCGTAGGTGTGATGGAACGGGCTTTGCCGAGCATATCGTCGCGGACTATGACGATAACAACACCGGCAGGGGAAACGTTCTTCTGCGCGCCGCCGTAGACGACTGCGAACCTTGAGATGTCAAGAGGCTCCGAGAAGAAGCAGGAGGATACGTCGCAGATGAGGGGAATATCTCCGGTGTCCGGAATATACTGGAATTTGGTTCCATAGATAGTATTATTCATGCAGTAGTATACGTAGTCGGCGTCCTTGCGGAAGGAGTCGCGGTTCGTCTCGGGGATATAGGAGAAATTCTTATCCTCGGAGGAAGCGGCGCATTTGACGTCGCCGTACTTTTTCGCCTCTTCAAAGGCAAGCTTCGACCAGCGGCCGGTGACGATGTAATCCGCCTTGCCCGAGCCGTTCATAAAGTTCATGGGGATAGCCGCAAAATGGCTTGAAGCGCCGCCGGAAAGGAACAGGATCTTGTAATTATCGGGAACCTGATATATCTCCTTTACAAGTGCGGTCGCGCCGTCAAGAATATCCTGAAAGATCTTTGAACGGTGCGAAAGCTCCATTACCGACATACCGCTGCCGTTATAGTCGAGCATCTCCGCCGCAGCCTTGTTGAGCACTGATTCCGGCATTATTGACGGGCCGGCAGAAAAATTGTAAACTCTTGCCATTTATATTACCTCCATAATAAAAATACTTGCTGAACATGGGTTTCCAACAACGATTATTATACAATTATACGTTTTTAATGTCAACAATTAACATAACTTTTTTTGCCGTGCTCAGGTATGCGATGTGCATAAGTGTAAATAATTCCGCGTTTTTCGGCTATTTTATGTGTATAGTGTTTAAATGATTAAAAAATCGTTTTTTTTACTTGAATTCTTCAATCTTTTGGTATAGAATACTAAAGGTTAACTACAATTATATTATATATTGGAAAATCGAAAGGATGAAAACGATGAACGCACTTAACAAAAAGACCGTTGAGGATATTGACGTCGCCGGCAAGAGAGTGCTTGTCCGCTGCGATTTCAATGTCCCGCTCGACAACGGCGTTATCACCAGCGACAAACGAATTGTTGCTTCTTTGCCCACCATCGAGTATCTTATCAGGAATAACGCAAGGGTCATTCTTTGCTCGCATCTCGGCCGCCCCAAGGGCGAGTTCAAGTCCGAGTTTTCGCTGGCTCCCGTAGCCGTCCGCCTCTCCGAGCTTCTCGGCCGTGAGGTCAAGATGGCAAAGGACGTTGTCGGCGAGAGTGCACGCAGCCTTTCCGCATCACTCAAGGATTCCGAGGTAATGCTCATAGAGAACGTTCGCTTCCATGCGGAAGAGACAAAGAACGATCCCGAGTTTTCAAAGAAGCTGGCTGCGCTTGCGGATCTCTATGTGAACGACGCTTTCGGTTCTGCTCACAGAGCACATTCCTCCACAACCGGCGTTGCGGATTATCTGCCCTCCGCCTGCGGCTATCTGATCCAAAAGGAGATCAGCTTCATGGGCGGCGCACTTGAGAACCCCAAGCGCCCGTTCGTTGCCATTCTCGGCGGCGCCAAGGTATCCGATAAGATAGGCGTTATCACCAATCTCCTCAATAAATGCGATACGATCATCATCGGCGGCGGTATGGCTTACACGTTCATGAAGGCTCTCGGCTATGACATCGGCTCCTCCCTGCTTGAAGCGGACAGAATAGAGGACGCGAAAAAGATGATGGACGAGGCCAATGCAAAGGGCGTTAAATTCCTTATCCCCGTTGACAACAAGATCGGCAGGGAGTACAAGCCCGACACAGAGTCTCAGATTATCGAGAGCGACAATATCCCCGAGGGCTGGATGGGCCTTGATATAGGTCCCAGGACTCAGAAGATGTTTGCAGACGCCATACAGGGCAGCGGCACGGTTATCTGGAACGGCCCGATGGGCGTTTCCGAATGGGAGAACTTTGCGCAGGGTACAATAGCGGTGGCCACGGCTGTTGCCAACTCCGGCGCGATCTCCATTATCGGCGGCGGTGATTCGGCGGCTGCCATCCAGAAGCTCGGCTTTGCCGAGAAGATGAGCCATATCTCGACCGGCGGCGGCGCCTCCCTCGAATTCCTTGAGGGCAAGGAGCTTCCCGGTATCGCGGCGCTTGATGAGAAATAAGATCTGAAAGGAATTGATCGTATGAATAAATCACTTCGCAAGGCAGTTATTGCCGGCAACTGGAAAATGAATAAAACCCCCGCCGAGACGACGGAGCTTATCAACAGCATCAAGCCCCTCGTCGCAGGCGCCGACTGTGAGGTAGTGGTATGCGTACCCTATATCGATCTCTTTGCCGCCATGGAAGCCGTAAAGGGCTCCGATATCAAGGTCGGCGCAGAGAACTGCCACTGGGCGGCGAGCGGCGCCTTCACCGGCGAGGTCTCCGCGCAGATGCTCAAGGCCTGCGGCGTTGAGTACGTCATCACCGGTCACAGCGAGAGAAGGACATATTTCGGCGACACGGATAAGACCGTCCGTGACCGCACAAGAGCGGCTCTTGACAACGGACTCAAGGTCATCCTCTGCGTTGGCGAGTATCTTGAACAGCGCGAGCAGAATATCACGATGGAGGTTGTCAGCTCTCAGGTCAAGATAGCTCTCGCAGGCGTCACCGAGGAGGAGCTTGGCAATGTTATCATAGCCTATGAGCCCGTATGGGCGATCGGCACCGGCAGAACAGCCACGGCCGACCAGGCGGAAGAGGTCTGCAAGGCCATCCGCGAGCTTATCGCCGGGCTTTACAGCAAAGAGGCGGCGGACGCTTTCGTCGTTCAGTACGGCGGCTCAATGAATGCGTCGAACGCCGACGAGCTCCTTGACAAGGAGGACGTTGACGGCGGCCTGATCGGCGGCGCTTCGCTCAAGGCTCCCGACTTTGCGGCTATCGTTAAGGCGGCAAGCAAATAATGACTTAACGGGGCGCTGAAAAGCGTCCCTTTTTAAAAAGGAGTACTACCTATTATGAAAAAACCTGTTGTATTGTGCATAATGGACGGCTTCGGGATCAATCCCGGCGCAAAGGGAAATGCCATCGAGGCCGCAAACACACCGAATCTTACCCGTCTGTTTAAGGAAAACCCGTTCACCACCATAGGCGCGTCGGGTCTTGACGTAGGTCTGCCGAACGGGCAGATGGGCAACAGCGAGGTTGGTCATACCAATATCGGAGCCGGCAGAGTCGTCTACCAGATGCTCGTGAAAATATCCAAGGACATAGAGGACGGCGTTTTCTTTGAGAACGAGCCGCTCAAAAATGCCATGAAGAATTGCAGGGAAAAGGGCACGGCTCTGCATCTTATAGGCCTGCTCTCCGACGGAGGAGTCCACAGCCACATCGACCACCTCTACGGCCTACTTGAAATGGCAAAGCGCGAAGGGCTGGAAAAGGTCTATATACACTGCATCATGGACGGCAGGGACGTCTCCGTCACCTCCGGCGTCGGATTTGTCAGGGACGTCTGCGAAAAGACAGCACAGCTCGGCGTGGGTAAAATTGCTACGATCGAGGGCAGATATTACGCCATGGACCGCGATTTTGCGTGGGACAGGGTCGAAAAGGCGTATGCCGCTATGGTTTACGGCGAGGGCATTCAGAATACAGACCCGGTAGACGCCATGGAAAAGTCCTATGCCGGGGACGTGACCGACGAATTTATCGTCCCGACGGTCGTTGACGGCGAGGGCACTGTCAAGGCGGACGACAGCGTAGTGTTCTTCAATTTCCGCCCCGACCGTGCGCGTCAGATAACCAGGACCTTTGTTGACGCCGATTTTGACGGCTTTGAGCGCAGGAACGGTTTTTTCCCGCTTACTTACGTCTGCATGACCCAGTATGACGAGACTATGCCGAACGTCACCGTGGCATATCCGCCCGAGGAGCTGAAGATGACGATGGGCGAGTACCTTGCCGTCAATAATATGACACAGCTTCGCATTGCCGAGACTCAGAAGTATGCCCACGTCACGTTCTTCTTCAACGGCGGCGAGGAAAAGACGTTTGAGGGCGAGGACAGGATCCTCATACAGTCCCCGGACGTGCCGACATTTGATCTTAAGCCGGAGATGAGCGCATACCCGGTCTGCGACGCCGTTGTTGAAAACATCAAGGCGGACAAATACAATGTGATAATTCTCAACTTCGCAAACTGCGATATGGTCGGCCACACGGGCGTGTTCGAGGCGGCGGTAAAGGCAGTTGAAGCAGTGGACGAATGTGTAGGCAGAGTTTGCGACGCGGCGCTCTCCATGGGCGGCGCGGTGATAATAACAGCCGACCACGGCAACGCGGATAAGATGATAGGCGACGACGGCAAGCCATTCACGCCCCATTCGACCAATCCCGTTCCGTTCTGCGTAGTGGGCTATGACTGCGAGCTAAGAGAGACCGGCAGACTTGCCGATATCGCTCCGACGATGCTGACCATCCTCGGACTTCCCCAGCCTCCGGAAATGACAGGAGAAAGCATGATAAAGTAAATCATAAATTAAACGTCGCCTTCAGCGAACGCATTAATCATTCAAC
>JAFSXA010000214.1 GCA_017450135.1 Clostridia bacterium
GCGTCGGCATTCGGAATGATCTGCACGCCGAGTATTTCGGTTTTCATTCTGTCACCTTTCAACTCATCATCACCGCCGGTTTATTTTTTAAGATTAACTCCGCTGGCCTTGTTCTTCATTATCATATCAATGACCTCGGAGAGATAGGCTCCAGCCTCAACAGGCGTTATGCCGCCGCTGTGGATATTGGAGACGACCGTTCTGTTTGCCTCCGGCATACCCACCCTGGAATCATATGTGATATAGGCGCTCATGCTCTCCGCCGTACCGAGACCGGGGCGCTCGCCTATCAATATGCAGGTCACCTTTGAACCGAGAAGCTCGCAGATATGATCCATGCAGGCTACCCTGCCGTATTTAACGAAAATGTAATCGCCGACGCTGTAGCCGAGAGCTTTTACCTCCTCGGCGGCCGAGGGCAGTACCTTTTCGATATTTGCCTCGATTGCCTTTGAGCTGAGCCCGTCGGAAATTATGAACTGCACGTCCGCGCCCGATTTGCAGGAGGATTTGATAAGCTGCTCCGTTTCGTCGGAGAATCTTCTGCCAAGATCCGGCCTTGTCAGATGCTCGTTTCTGTCACGGCAGCAGGACTGCACCTTGAGCATCCCTATCCTGTCTATCAGAGACTCGTCAACGTCAGCGAACACGCTGTCGCGCGCCGCGGCGTGATCCGCCCTGAGAGCGAGCATAGTCTGCGTTTTGAGCCTCGGCCCGGCTCTGCCGACGCCGATCCTTGCAGGGGTCTTGCTCATCATCCTTTTGAGTCCGTCGGGATCCTGGGGAGTATCGAGCAGAGGCGTCTTTTTGACCTCTGCGGCGGTTATGTCGTTAAGGCTCTCGTCTATTATATCAACTGCCGGCTTTGCGGCGGGTTCGTCCTTCTGCTGAGACGCGAGCTGCGCCATTACAGCCTGCACAACGGCTTCAAGCATAGCATTATCCATCGTCTCAACCTCTCTTTTTCAGGAATATCGTAGGATCTCCGGCGCGCTTTGTCAGCCTGCCGTTCTCGGATATCCCCATTTTTTCAAGCCACTCGTCAAATTCCTTTATCGGCCTGAGACCGAGGATCTCCCTGATAGTGGATACGTCGTGATAGGCGTTGGTCTGATAATTGAGCATTACGTCGTCGCTTGTGGGAACGCCGAGAATATAGTTTACCCCGCACATTCCGAGCAGCATCGAAAGATTCTCAATATCATTCTGATCCGCCATCATATGGTTGGTGTAACAGCAATCGCAGCCCATCGGTATACCGGTGAGTTTGCCCATAAAGTGATCCTCGAGACCCGCCCTTATGACCTGGCGGCTGTCGTAGAGATACTCGGGGCCGATAAAGCCGACGACCGTATTGACCATGAACGGTGAAAACGCCTTGGCAAAGCCGTAGCATCTCGCCTCCATCGTGACCTGATCCGCACCGAAATGCGCGTCACTCGACAGCTCGGAGCCCTGTCCCGTTTCAAAATACATCACATTGGGGCCGGTCGCGGTGCCGTGGTGCAGCATCAGCTCTCTCGCCTCGCGCACGGTGTCGGAGGTGAAGCCGAAGGCCTCGTTGCCCTTCTGACTGCCTGCTATGCTCTGGAATATCATATCGCAGGGCGCGCCGCGCTTGACCGCCTCTATCTGAGTGGTTATATGGCCTAAAACGCAGATCTGCGTAGGTATTTCAAATTCATTCTTGACCTCGTCGAATCTCTTGAGCACCTCGCTGAGGCTCGATATCGTATCGTTGACGGGATTGAGGCCTATCAGCGCGTCGCCGCAGCCGTAGCTGAGACCCTCGAACAGTGACGCCGTTATTCCCTCGACGTTGTCCGTCGTGTGGTTCGGCTGAAGCCTCGTGGAAAGAGTACCCCTGACCCCGATGGTGGTATTGCAGTGGGCGGTGACCCTGACCTTGGACGCCGCATACACAAGATCCATATTCGACATAAGCTTGCACACGCCGGCTATGACCTCGCTGGTAAGTCCGCGCGAAAGGTGGCGGATATTCCGCTCCGTCGTATCGTGTGACAGTATGTATTCCCTGAGCTCGGCGAGAGTCCAGTTCTTTATCCCGTCATATATCGGCTCGCTGACCGCGTCCTGAATGATCCTCGTCACGTCGTCCTCCTCATAGGGCACAACGGGATTTTCCCTGAGGTCGCTGACCAGCAGGTTTGAGAGCACCTCCTTGGCGGCTATCCTTTCGGTGCCGCTTTCGGCGGCGATACCGGCAAGCACGTCGCCTGACTTTTCCTCATTGGCCTTAGCGAGCACATCCTTGACGTCTTTAAATTGATAGGTTTTTCCGAGAAGAACGGTTTTTAATCTCAATTAACTTCCTCCCATTCCTTACAGATCATCCGAAAATAAGAGTTTTGACAACTACGGGTATGACGACTCCGTTCATGAGCGGCCTGCCCATATCAACAAAATCGCCGTCCTCAACGCTCACGCTGTCGACGGACACCACCTTGCGCCCGGGGAACAGACGGATGATCGCCTGACCGAGGGCCTTCGCTATGTCGGTCTCAGTAATGATGAGCAGCGGCTTGTCCGGCTGCAGAGCCAAGTCCATGCCTCCGCCGATCGCCCGAGCCATGAGCTTTATCTCATCGTAGGTCGGGTTCGACGCGCCCCTGAGGGCGAGTATAAGCAGGTCGGAATCGGACTGAGCAAGAAACCAGCCGACCTTGTCCCTGATAAAATCCGAATTGCCCTTGAGCGCCTCCGCCTCCTCGGACGCAGTGAGCTTGAGCACCGGTACGTTTTTCAGCGGAAGGATATCATGCGAATAAGCTATCGTACTGCCTGAGATCGAGGTGGTATAGGTTCCCGCGCCGACTACAGTTGCCCTTATCGTTTCCCTGGGCGGTATCAGGCGGAAATCGGAATAGAGCCTGCCGGCTCTGATCGCCTCGCCCAGCAGCACGCCTATATCGCCGTAACGCAGATAATCGCCGCCCGGCGTATATATACAGTCCGCAACTCCGCCGGAGAAGCAAATTGCCCCGATCGGCTTATCTATCGTCAGCGCCGAGCTTCCGCCCGTGACCGCACTCTCGTAAGCCTCCGACCTCTCGGCAAGGACGAGCGCCTGTTCAAGCACGGCCGCCATCTCGCCGCACAGCCTCTTCAGAGCGCCGACGTCGGTTGTTTTGCCCTCCTCGATATCAAGTCCGAGCCTGTCGGAGATACGTTTTGCAGAAGGGCTGATATAAGAAACGCGGTAATTGCCGTCAAGCTTCACAAGTCTGCCGCCGATATCGAGGCAGCCCTTTGCTATGACCTTGCCGCAGTCGAAAATAACTATATTGGTGGTTCCTCCGCCTATGTCGAGGTTCGCCGCGACGCAGGCGTTATCATCGGAATAGCTCTGCGCCCCGCTGCCCTTGCCGGCGATGACGGATTCAAGATCCGGCCCGGCAGTGGACACGACGAACTCCCCGGCAAGATCGCTGAGCTTTTCAAGCACGAGAGCGGAATTTTCCTTCCTTGCGCTCTCGCCCGTGATTATAACGGCGCCCGTCTGAGTATCGGACGGGGAGAAGCCGGCCTTGCTGAATTCGCCGGAAACTATGTCCCTGACGGCGTCCCCGTCGATGAGATAGGAATTTTTAAGCGGA
>JAFSXA010000215.1 GCA_017450135.1 Clostridia bacterium
CCGCCGAAGAAGAAGAACATCAGCAGTATAACTCCCCACAGCTTCAATTGAGCACCTGCCGCCGCCGCGATAATATCGACGATGAACCAAATGAGGGACACGAGGGTCAGCGCCGAGCCGACGGCTATCGGGACGTAGAGCGGCTTTACCGTGTATGACATGATACCGTCAACGGCGTATTTAAAAAGCTTGAAGAACGTCCACTTGGACTCGCCTGAGTTGCGCCCGTCGGCCTTGTAATCGATATACTTCGTCCTGAAGCCGACCCATGCGAAAAGCCCCTTGGAAAATCTCTGATACTCCGGCAGGGCGATTATTGCCTCCGCCATCTCACGGCGGAAGGTCCTGAAATCACTCGCGCCCTGTTCAAACGGAACGTCGCTGAGCTTGTTTATCAGCTTGTAAAAAATCTTCTTGAAGAACGAAAGAGTCTTGTCCTCCACGCGGTCGCTCTGGCACGCCGCCACACAGTCGTAATCAGGCTCCGAGAGCAGGAATTCATACATCCCTCTCGCAATGGACGGTCTTTGCTGGAGGTCGGCGTCGATTATCGTCATGCAGTCGCCGTCCGCCTCCTTCATCCCCGCCAGGATGGCTGCCTCCTTGCCGAAATTCCTTGAAAACGTCACTACCTTGACCCTGTCGGGGTCAAACTCATAGAGCGCTTTGAGCTCGGCGAGCGTGTTGTCGGTGCTCCCGTCGTCCACGAATACCATTTCAAGCTCGTATTCGGCTCCTTCAAAATCCCTTAACGCCGTTGCGTAAAACTCCCTGACGTTGTTTTCCTCATTGTAGCAGGGAACAACAAGCGAAAGCTTCATAATTATTTCCTCCGTGTATGCGCTTATTCTTCTTTTAACTCGATACCGAGCAGGTCAAGCTGCTCCTTGTCCACCTCTGCGGGACAGCCGGTCATCGGCTCGCTTGCATTCTGAACCTTGGGATAGGCGACAACGTCGCGCAGACTCTCGCACCCGAGCATCTGCATCACAAGCCTGTCCAGTCCGATGCCCATTCCGCCGTGGGGCGGCGCACCGTATTTGAAGGCGTCCAGCAGGTAGCCGAATTTTTCGTAGGCCTCCTCGTCCGTAAGCTCGAGGAGCTTGAATATCCTCTTTTGCAGGTCGGGATCGGTTATTCTTATCGAGCCGGAGCTGAGCTCTATCCCGTTGAGCACAAGGTCGTAAGCCTTTGCCCTGACCTTTTCCTTGTCCGTCTCGAGGTATTCGAGGCACTCATCCAGCGGCGCGGTGAACGGGTGGTGCATAGCGACCCAGGTCTGCGCGTCCTCATCCCAGTCAAAGAACGGGAACTCCGTTATCCACAGCAGGTTGAACTTATCCTTCGGAATGATGTCGAGCTTGGCGGCAATGATCTGACGCAGAGCGCCCAGCACGCCGAACACTATCGAATTTTTGCGGTCTGCGACTATGACGACCACGTCGCCCGCCTCGGCTCCGGCCTTTTCGATTATCGCGGTCAGCTCGTCCTCGGTCATGAATTTTGCAAACGAAGCGGATCTTGTGCCGTCCTCATTGAGCCTTATATAGGCAAGACCCTTGGCGCCGCTGCCCTTGGCGGTTTCGGTGAGCTTGTCAAGCTCCTTCCTCGTAAGAGTCTTGACGGCATTTTTCGCGGTTATTCCTCTGACGGAGCCGCCGCCCTCTATTGCGCCGGTGAACACTCCGAAGTCACAGCCGCGGACGGTATCGCTCAGATCAAACAGCTCCATGCCGTAGCGCGTGTCGGGCTTGTCGGAGCCGTAACGCTCCATCGCGTCCTTATAGGTCAGCCTCGGCAGTGGCGTTTGGATATCGATTCCGAGGGCGTCCTTGAATACTCTCTTGATGAAGCCCTCGCCTATGGCGAGCACGTCCTCCGTCTCGACAAAGGACATCTCGAGATCTATCTGTGTAAATTCCGGTTGACGGTCGGCGCGGAGATCCTCGTCGCGGAAGCAGCGCGCGATCTGCATATATCTGTCAAAACCGGCGACCATGGAGAGCTGTTTGTAGAGCTGGGGCGACTGCGGCAGCGCATAGAACGCTCCGTTGTGCAGCCTGCTCGGAACAAGGAAGTCCCTTGCGCCCTCGGGAGTGGAACGCATAAGTATCGGCGTTTCGATCTCGATAAAGCCGTTCTCGTCAAAATAATCGCGAGTTATCTTCGTTATCTTGTGGCGCATGATTATGTTGCGCTGAAGGTCGGGGCGGCGAAGATCAAGATAGCGGTACTTGAGCCTTGTCAGCTCCGAGGTCTGGCAGTTCTCCACTATCTCAAACGGGGTGGTCTCGCTCTTGCCGAGCACCCTGAGGTCGGTGACGTCTATCTCGATCTCACCGGTCGGGATATCCATATTCTTGGAGGAACGCTCGCGAACCGTTCCCTTTGCCATGAGCACATATTCGCTCCTGACCGTAAAGGCCTTTTCAAAGACCGTCTTATCCGTATTCTCGTCAAATGCGAGCTGAACTATTCCCGTGCGGTCGCGCAGATCGATAAAAATCAGCGAGCCGAGATCCCTCCTGCGCTGTACCCAGCCTGCAACCACGACCTCTTTACCGGCGTCGCCGAGCCTGAGATCGCCGCAATAGCCTGTGCGCTTAAGTCCTGTCATAAAATCCATCAGATCAAGCCTCCTAAAAATTTGCTGACGTCGACGGCCTTGCCGTCTTCAATATAATCCTGCAGTCCGGCGGCCGCCGCCCGCAGGGACATTTCCATAAACAGATCGGCAAAATCTTTGAGCGGAAGCTCCGTGACCTCGCCGGTTTTCATATTCTTGACCTTGACGCTCCCGGCCTCGAGGTCGTCGTCACCGATGACTGCGGTAAACTGAGCGCCGAGCTTGTCGGCGTATTTCATCTGCGCCTTGAGCGATCTGCCCACAACGTCAAACTCCGCCGTCAGCCCGGACTGCCTGAGCTCAAGCGCCAGCTCAGCCGCCTTGAAAGAGGCCTTTTCGCCGATGGACGCGATGAACATATCGCACTTTTTAGCCTCCGGCAGCTCCACGCCCAGACTGTCGAGCAGAAGCATGAGCCTCTCCAGCCCCATGGCAAAGCCGAGCGCCGGAGTATGCTTGCCGCCGAGCTCCTCGATAAGCCCGTCATATCTTCCGCCGCCGCAGACCGTTCCCTGAGCGCCTATGGCGTCGGACACAAACTCAAACACCGTCCGCGTGTAATAGTCAAGCCCGCGCACGATCTTGGGGTTGATATCGTACATGATATTCATTGCGTCAAGATATTTTTGAACGCTCTCAAAGTGGGCGCGGCAATCGCCGCACAGATAGTCGAGGATGACGGGCGCGTCCTTTACAAGCTCGCGGCAGTGCGGAACCTTGCAGTCGAGTATCCTCATGGGGTTTCTGTCGAGCCTGCCTCGGCAGTCCTCGCAGAGCTCGTCCTTAACGGACGTGAAATAATCCCTGAGCGCGTCGTGGTATTTTTTTCTGCACTCCGGGCAGCCTATGGAGTTGATCTCCAGATGTATCCTGTCCACGCCGAGGAAGCCGAATATCTCGTTCGCAAGAGAGATTATCTCCGCGTCCGCCGCAGGTGATTCCGTGCCGTAGCACTCAACGCCGAACTGATGGAACTCGCGCAGTCTGCCTGCCTGAGGTTTTTCGTAGCGGTAGCAGGACGTGACATAGCTGACCTTCTGCGGCAGAGGCTCGTTACCGAGACCGTGCTCAAGGAAGGCACGCGCCGCACCCGCCGTGCCCTCGGGTCTGAGAGTCACGGAGCGGCCGCCCTTATCATTAAATGTATACATTTCCTTTTGAACAACGTCCGTCGTGTCGCCGACCGAACGTGTAAAAAGCTCCGTATGCTCAAAAACAGGTGTTCGGATCTCCTTGAAGCCGAATTCACCTGCGATCTCAAGCACAGTGCTTTCAATAAACTGATTCTTGTGGCTGTCGCGGGGAAGAACGTCCTGAGTCCCCTTGACCGCCTTTGTGATTAAAGCCATAAGCTATCCCCTTGATCCTTCTCTGTTAAGAACATAAAATGTGATGTACGGAAGAACAAAGACCTCGACGGCGATAATAACTATCGCAAACGCCTTGATAAGCCTCTGCCCCGCGTAAAAATATATCGAATACCCCGCGGCCGCAAAACCGAGAGCAAGCACAAGGAGGGAAACGACCCTCCCCTGCTTTATAACTCCGTTAGCGCGCAGAATAAGGATAACGTCGCAGATGACCGGAATCGCCAGCATAATAATATAATAAGCCGAAAATGCTCCGCCGCGGTCGAGCGAGCCTTCGCTGAAAAAGAAAATTATCACCCAGTTCGCGATCAGCGGAACCGACGTCGCCGCCGCTATAAAGCAGACGGCGCGTGAAGTGATATTTTCATAATTGCCGTAGATGAACGGTATCGCCACCGAAATTACAATGGCGGAAATTATCATGGCCGGTATTGAATAATAATCGCAGTTAAAGAAAAAGCTGAGAAACGCGAAAACTATAAACGCGACCATGACCGCAATAAAGGATATACTCAGCGCAGTCTGCGCCGGGGTGCTTTTCTTCTTCTTCTTTTTCAGGACCTTGCCGCAGTGCGGACATCTGATGAGGTTTGGATTGTCTATCTTTTTACGGCAGTTATTACAGCGCACGGGCGCTCACTGACACAGTAACCGTATGCATCATTCCTCTCGGTGTGTTTGGACGCTTGACTGCACGCGCCGTTATTTGGGATTGACTATATCTCTCCAGTCGAGATCGCCCCTGTCAAGGCTGTGTATCAGAGCCTCCGCCGTTGCTATATTTGTGGCGGCGGGAACATTGTGAACGTCGCAGAGCCTGAGGAGATTGTTGACGTTCGGCTCATGCTCCTTGGGGTCAAGCGGATCGCTGAACATCAGGAGCATATCTATCTCATTGCAGGCGATAAGAGAGCCTATCTGCTGATCGCCGCCCTGTGCGCCGCTGAGAAATTTTGTTATCTGCAGTCCCGTAGCGTCGGAAACAAGCTTGCCTGTGGTTCCGGTCGCAAAAAGTCTGTGACGGCTCAGTATGCCGCAGTAGGCAATACAGAACTGGGTCATGAGCTCTTTCTTCGCGTCATGGGCAATTATTGCTATGTTCATATTCTACCTCCGTTGTTTTAATGGTTATTCTTCGGAGACTTCGTTCTCCTGCCCGTCATCGGCGCCGGCGGCGTCCTCCTCACCTATATTTTTGACCGGGGTGAGGGTGATTATCTTTTCGCCGCCGTTGACACGCATTACCCTGAC
>JAFSXA010000216.1 GCA_017450135.1 Clostridia bacterium
GCCCGGATCGACTATAACAGCAACCGCATCTTCGGTATCGCTCGGGGACTGACCTCGCTTGACGGTATCTTCACCCTGACGCAGAGCGGATGCTCGCTGCAATACGTCAGCATATCGCCGACGGTCAAGACAGGCTCCAAGATAAACGTTATCAGGGACGGCAAAGTCTACGAGAGCTACACCGTGGTAATAGCCGGCGACGTGAACGGCGACGGCAGAGTCGACGGCGAGGATTCGGTGGTAGCAGATTGCATCGCGCAGTCAATGCTGGCCGACGCCACGGATGAGATGCGGCTTGCCGCTGACCTCGACGACAGCGGAACGGTCGACGCTGCGGATGCGGCTCTGCTCCGGCAGGCAGGTCTCTTCCTCGATTAAAAAGATGTAAAAATAAAGGCTCTCCGCCATCGGCGCAATACCGACAGCGGAGAGCTTTTATATCGTTCAGAATATCTGCGTGGGGAGCTTCAGTTTTTCCTTAAAGGGAAAGCCTCTGTCAAACTCCTCCACGTTTAGATCATCCACATAATAGCCCTGCGGCGTATAATAGACGCCTGTGATACCGTCAAGGTACCCGGGTATCAGCTCCTTGCAGAGAAAGAATGAGGAATCAGCGCCTTCCGGCAGATCATGGTATCTTACGCCGAAGTCAGAGGCGAAGCCGAACCCGCTTTTTCCGTAGAAGCCGATATTGCCCTCAAACAGAACGGCGCCATAGCCAAGCCCAGCCGCTCTCTGCAGGGAAAAATCGAGCAAAGCCTTACCGTAGCCCCTGCGCTTCAGCTCAGGCGTGATACAGATAGGCCCCATAGTCAGAACAGGGATAACTCTGCCGTCATAAGCGTCAATATGTGTTTTCATAAACATATTCTGCCCGATGAGTCTGCCATCCTTTTCCATTACAAAGTCCAGCTCCCTGACAAACGCGGGGTCGTCCCTGAGCACATGGATCACATAATGCTCGCTGCACCCGGGACGGTATACGTTCCAAAACGCCTCTCTGACAAGGTTTTCAACTTCTCTGTGGTCCTTCTTTTCTTCCAAACGAATCGTACAGTCATTTTTATTCATTATTTTTCCTCCTGAAAATTGTTGACTTCAATTGCTCATCAGCGGGAGGTTTGTTGATCGTCCGCAAACCTCCCGGTCAGCCGACGATCTCCGATGTGTTGTACTTTTTCAAACAGTACTCTCCTTGAATATTTTATTGATAAAGCCTTTAGGCTTGATCGCTTTTTTCCATGAGCCAGCTGTCGAGGAATTCCATCTGCTCCGCAGTATGGAACCAGTGTTCTCCGCCGTCCATTACCGTTAGCCCGGCGTTATGCGAATCAGCAAAAGCCGATATCGTATCAAAGGCGGTCAGCGCGTCCCTGCTCCCGTAAAGGATCTCCGTGGGGACAGTCCATGACAAAGGATGTTCCCTGACATGGCAAAGGTAATCCCATGACAATTCTTCACCAAAGGATGTCGGGATCGTACCCTTGATTCTCAATTCATCCTCGCTCACATTCGCCCGTCTCATCATATCAAGAATCAGCTTCTCCATATCCACAACGGGCGAAATAAAAAACGCTCTTTCTATAGGCTTGTCCGCGAGCGCGCACATTGTGAAATACGCGCCGATGCTGTTCGCTATGACCGTGACACGGGCTTGACCGCGCACAGCGGAATTGAACAGGCGGGGGAATTCCTCCGCCGCCTCCCAAGGCGTTTCCGACCTGTAATCAATGCCGAGAACGGCGCTGTCCGGGAAAAGCGCGCGGTAATGCGCCGCCTCCTCTGCGCTGCCGCCCCTGCCGTGGATATATAAGACCGTGCGCTTCATCGTTTTTTCTTTTTCGGCTCGGGAAGCTCGTCATACATTGCCTCCAAAAGCTCTTTGAGAAAATCACGGTTCTCCACGTCGTCGACGAGCAGCATCTCCTTTGCGCCCTCATACGGAAGCTCCATGTCCGCGTCCGGCATCATAGCCGCGGCGGATCTCACAGGCTTAACAAGGAAACGGTCGTCGTAAATGCCGCCGATGATTTTCCCGCGGTAATAGATAATGTATTCTCCCATCATCGCCCGATAAGATATATCCTCCGCGCCGGAAAGCTGATCCAGTATAAAATTCAGGTATTCTTTACTCGAAGCCATTTTTATCACTCCCTCACAGCAGTCTGTTCCGGTAAAATTCGCCGTTTTTTTATTCGGGAATGCCGAGGGCGGCATTCCCGACCTAAGACGTAAACATTTCCGGTTTTGGTACGGATTTCGCGGAAATTTTTTCTCGATATACGGGCTGCCCTCCCCTACGAGATAAACAAATAGAAATTGCGCATTTGAAAGAAACCTCAGTGATATTTTTTATCACTTTTTGTACAAAAGACCGGCAAAGCCGACTTCTTTCTGTGTAGACCTCGGCGACCCTTTAAAAACATCAGAGTTTGGGACACAGGGAACCGTCCCCTGTGTTATATAATAACTCAGCCTATGATACTACACTCATAATACCATATATGAAACAAAAAAGCAACCATATCGGAACATCTGTATAATTGCCGAAAAGAGATTCACTAATCTCAGTAAAACAGGAAAAATCGGTTCTTCACGGATTTTTGCGGGATTTGCTGATTGCCGTTGCCAATCGCATATGCGATGATTGCCGTCAGTGTATCCCTTGCGTAAAGGGAGCTGGATTTTGCGAAGCAAAAGACTGAGGGATCGTTTGATTTTGCAGAATGATTTCCTTAAAAATCCCCTACTACCCTGTAACATCTAAAAGTGTGCATCTGATTACAAGTATGATTTTGCTGAACAAGGATGTGAACGCAGGCAGGCTGACGCCTGTCAAGTTCAAAGACGCAGTTCAGCGAAA
>JAFSXA010000217.1 GCA_017450135.1 Clostridia bacterium
ACCGCCGCTTTGAACGCCGCCAGGGCAACGTTCGCTATTATGCCGATAACGCTTGTCTGCACTATAACTTTTTCTCGCTGAGCAGTTTGATCTGTCTTAGCCATTATGTATCGCCTCCGAGTGATTTTATGTTATACCGAGCTAATACGATAACAACATTTTAAACCCTATGCGGAATATTGTCAACGCAAAAATAAATTCTGCTCTTTTACAATGAAAGGACCGCAGGCCGTAAATTGTGGCTTGCAGTCCTTTTCGCTCGCGGCAGGCGTTGATCAGTCTGCCGTCGTCGGCACGTCCGTAGCTTCGTTAAGGACGGTGGTCGAGGTCCTCGCTTCTATGTCGTCTTTAATGCTCGAGGCGTTCTCGTCAATAAGCTGACCGAGATTCGTTGTTGAGGACGTTGTGCTTTCGGTGGTCGATGACGTGGTTCCGTTTTCGTCGCGCATCTTGTTGCCGCAGCCGACAAAAACAAAGGAAACGATCAATGTAAGCGCCGAAATACCTATCAACAGCTTTTTCATTGTGTAAGCTCCTTTTCTTTGGTTGTTATGCTTAATTTGCCCCGACGCGCGTCATTTTATACATTCAAATCGAATTTTTCCGGGCGGCGAAAAGATCGTTAACGATTTAACCACATTTTGACCTTGCGCAGGTTCTTTAATTATATACTTTGCTTGTTGACTATCGCGGTAAAAAATACTATAATTTATAATAATAATTTTTAGATTTTTAAAATAAGGGGAGAATCGGTTTATGCTTTCAAATACTGAAAAAACCATGGACAAAATAGTCGCTCTGTGCAAGAACAGGGGCTTCATTTTCGCCGGAAGCGAGATATACGGCGGCCTTGCGAACACCTGGGATTACGGCCCTCTCGGCTCAAGGCTGAAGAACAACGTCAAGGATACCTGGCGCAAGCGATTCATTCAGGAGAGAAAGAACAGCTATGAGGTGGACGCTGATATCCTCATGCACCCGAGAGTCTGGGAGGCGAGCGGCCACGTAGCCAGCTTTTCCGATCCTCTGCTCGACTGCAAGGAGTGCAAAATGCGCCACAGAGCCGATAACCTGATCGATGATTTCGACCCCGACGCACACGCGGACGCGATGACGAAAGAGGAGATGTTTGAATACATCAAGGATCATTCGATACCCTGGCCCAACTGCGGCAAGCACACTTTCACGGAGATCCGCGAGTTCAACCTGATGTTCCCGACTAACCGGGGAGTCACTAACGATTCAAAGAGCATCATCTATCTGCGCCCCGAAAACGCTCAGGGCGAATATGTAAATTATCTCAACGTTCAGCGCACCATGCGCGCAAAGCTTCCGTTCAGCATCGGTCAGATAGGCAAGGCGTTCCGCAACGAGATCACCCCCGGCAACTTCACGTTCAGGACGATCGAGTTCGAGCAGATGGAGTTCCAGACCTTCTGCAAGGAGGGCGACGACACTCGCCTCTACGATTTCTTCAAGGAGTACGGCAGAAAGTACTTTGAAGACCTCGGGATCGCCGAGGAGCATCTGCGCTTCCATGACCATGAGAAGCTTGCCCACTACGCCAAGGCCGCCTGCGACATCGAGTACCTGTTCCCGTTCGGCTGGGGAGAGATCAACGGTACCCACAACCGCACCGACTTTGATTTGACAAGGCATCAGGAATACAGCGGACAGAAGCTGGATTACCTCGATCCCGAGACTAACGAGAGATTTGTTCCTTATATAATAGAGTCCACTTACGGTCTTGACCGCACCGTGCTCGCCGTTCTGTGCGAGGCATACGATGAGGAGGTCGTCGACGAGTCTAAGGGCGACACAAGGGTCGTCCTGCACATCAAGCCGGCGCTCGCCCCGTATAAGGCGGCGGTGCTTCCGCTCTCCAAGAAGCTCTCCGCTGACGCTCTCAAGGTCTATGAAAAGCTGAGTAAGGATTTCATGGTTGATTTTGACGAGACAGGCTCTATCGGCAAGCGCTACCGCCGCGAGGACGAAATCGGCACGCCGTACTGCGTGACCTTCGATTTCGATTCGCTCGAGGACGGCTGTGTGACGGTTCGCGACCGCGATACCATGGAGCAGGTCAGGATGCCCGTTGACGAGCTCAACGCATATATCGGCGGAAGAGTTTTGTTTTGATCGACCGGTAATATCATCAGAAAGGTTCCGAAACATAAATGAAAACGATCAGATTTACAGAGA
>JAFSXA010000024.1 GCA_017450135.1 Clostridia bacterium
CGGACTCCGGTCAGTATGCCCCACGGAGGAACGTATCCGGTGATCTCGGAAAGTACGGAAAAAAGCGCCTCAGCCATGACGCGCTCACTGTCCTCCGTATCGGCGGTAAAGCTTTCCCTTTGAGCATGGGAGCCGTCAATATCCGCGATTACCGTTATAAAAGATCCACCGTCCGTGTTGCTGACAGACGTGACCACCTGCCCGGCATCGCCGCAAGCCTCCCCGTCACGCAGTACCTTTATCTTTTCAAAGGGGAAAAAGACACGGCAGAGGTTTTCCATTTCATAGTGGAACGAATGGTTCCTGATAACAAGGATCATTTAAATCTCCTCATGAATCTGTTTCTTCTGCGCTCGTAATCAAGGGTCGTGGAGCGGTTGTGGCCGGGAAATATCCTGTAATCCCCATCAAGCCCGGCGAGCATCTTCACCGAGCGGTACAGATCATACGGATCGCCGCCGAGGTCCGTCCTGCCGACCGTCAACGAAAACAGTGTGTCGCCGGTGAAGATCATCCTCTCCTTTTCGAGCAAATAGCAGACTCCGCCGGCGGTGTGCCCGGGGGTATGCATGACTCTGATGACGCTCTCCCCCAGCTTCAGCTCATCACCGTCCGAGAGAGTGATATCGGCCTTGACCGGTCTCTGCTCGCCGGGTGCGATCTCGTCCCCGAGGCTGTATTTTTCATCCTCGAGGGCGCGCGCCTCAAGGTAGTGAATGGCAACCCCGGCCCGCGGGAACCTCTGTTTCAGACCGTAAACACCGAGGATATGATCCGCGTGGCCGTGTGTCAAAAGAATATATTTAAGCTCCCTGCCCTCGAGGGCTTCAAGAAACTCCGGGGTACATTCGCCGCAGTCGATAACGGCGGCTTCCCCGCTCTTTTCATCCGTGAGAATGTAGCTGTTCGCCGCAACAGGGCCGAGAGCAAAGCACTGAACTTCCATCTGTTACACCTTTTTCAACCAAATATCGGTATCCATTATTATCGTCACAGGCCCGTCGTTCGATATTTCCACCTTCATATCATCACCGAACGAACCGTGCTCCACCTTCTGAACGCCCTCGTCGCGGAGCTTTTGGATGAAATACTCATAGAGCTGCTCCGCACGCTCCGGGGCGGCGGCCGTGGTGAAAGAGGGTCTGTTGCCCTTCCTTATATCGGCGCAGAGGGTGAACTGGGATATTACAAGCACGCCTCCGCCGACGTCCGAAAGAGACATATTCATCCTGCCCTCCGCATCCTTAAATACGCGAAGCTTCGCTATTTTTGCGGCAAGCAGATCGGCCTCCCTTTCGGTATCCTCGGGAACGACTCCGAGCAGGACATTGTAGCCCCTGCCGATGCTCCCGACAACCGCACCGTCGACCGACACGCTCGACGCGCTGACTCTTTGAACAACAGCTTTCATAAAACCACCTCAATTATTTGATCTCTCTATATCAAGGATCCCGTTGATTTTTTGCAGCTTGGACATCACATTGTGCAGATGCTCCGTGCCGTTGACGCCGATAGTCAGCTCTATTGAAGCCCTGCCGTCCTTTTTGCTCCTGGTATTGATGCCGTAAATCATAACGTGCATATCGGCTATAACCTTGGAAATATCCGCCATAAGTCCGACACGGTCAAGTGCGGTCATGCTCAGCGTGGCAGTGAAATCCTCCTTGACGTCCAGATCCCAGCTTGCGTTTATCCAGCGCTCCGGCTCATCGGAAAGCTCTATCACCTTTGGAACGTTCACACAGTCGCGCTTGTGGATAGACACGCCGTGCCCCCTGGTGATGAAGCCGATTATCTTGTCCCCGGGCAGAGGGCTGCAGCATTTCGACAGCTTGATGAGGCAGTTGTCTATGCCCTCTATAACTACTCCGTCCTTGCTCTTTGCCGACTTGCGCCCGGCGTTCGGGGAGATCCTTATGACGTCCTCCGCCGCCTTTTCTTCTGTCTTGAACGCCTTGACGTATTCGTCCTTGATATGCGGCATCATCTTGGTCAGCGACAGTCCGCCGTAACCGATTGCAGCGTAAAAATCATCCGCAGTCGAAAGTCTCTGCCTCTGGGCTATGCTTAAAACGAATTTTTCAAGCTCATCATCCGAGAGCCTGATATAATTGCGCTTGAACTCGCGTTCGACCTCCAGCTTGCCCTCAAGTATATTCTCATCCCGGCGCTCCTTCTTGAACCATGAGCGGATCTTGTTCCTCGCGCTGCTGGTCTTGACAAATTTGAGCCAGTCCCTGCTGGGACCCTTGCCCTGCTGCTGGGAGGTTATTATCTCGACTATCTCGCCGGTCTTGACAACGTAATCTATCGGAACTATCCTGCCGTCGACCTTGGCGCCGACCATACGGTTGCCGACAGCGGAATGTATGGCGTAGGCAAAATCAACAACAGTCGAGCCCGCCGGTAGGCTGATGACCGAACCCTTGGGGGTGAAGACGAATACCTCCTCCTGAACAAGATCGGTCTTAATGGTGTTGACGATATCCTCGGGATTCTGCGACACGTTCTGCGATTCGAGGAGCTGTCTTATCCACGCGAATTTTTCCTCGAATTTCTGCTTGCCGGTCATGCCGAGCTTGTATTTCCAATGGGCGGCAACGCCGTACTCGGCAGTCTTATGCATATCCCACGTCCTTATCTGAACCTCGAACGGGATGCCCTGATCCCCTATTACGGTGGTGTGCAGGGACTGGTACATATTCGCCTTGGGCGTCGATATATAATCCTTGAACCTGCCGGGGATGGACTTGAACATATCGTGGATTATACCCAGGCAGTTGTAGCAGTCGATAACGTCGTCAACGATTATTCTCACCGCGTAGACGTCGTATATTTCGTCAAAGGTCTTGCCGTGCATAAACATCTTGCGGTATATGCCGTGGACGCTCTTGATCCTGCCGGTAACCGTGCAGTTCGGCACGACCTGCCTGACCCTGTCGCTTATCTTCTTCTCTATGCTATCAAGATATTCCTTGCGCTTACTCTGCTGCTGTTCGAGCAGATCCTGTATCTCCTTATACGCGACCGGATCAAGGTAGCTTATCGCAAGATCCTCCAGCTCCTCCTTGACTCCGCGGATACCGAGCCTGTGAGCTATGGGCGCATATATCTCTATCGTTTCCTGCGCCTTCTCACGCCGTTTATGCGGCTTCATATAAGAGAGCGTTCTCATATTGTGGAGCCTGTCGGCAAGCTTGATGATTATGACGCGGATGTCCTTCGACATCGCCATAAGCATTTTTCTGACGTTTTCCGCCTGCTGCTCCTCCTTGGTATAAATGGGGACCTTGCCGAGCTTGGTGACGCCCTCGACAAGAGTCGCAACATCCTCGCCGAAATCACGCTTGACGTCGTCATAGGTCATGGAGGTATCCTCGACCACGTCGTGGAGCAGAGCCGCCGCCATGGACTCGCTGTCCATGCCGAGGTCGTAAAGTATAGACGCAACGGCGATCGGGTGTATAATATACGGCTCGCCGGAATAGCGGAACTGTCCCTCGTGCGCTTTCTTGGCAATATCGTAAGCGCGCTCAACGGTATCCACGTCCTCGGCGTTCATCGTTTTGCTGATTTTCGTCTTCAGCTCCTCAAACATATCATCTGCCGCCTTGAGCGATTTCTGCTGCTCAATAAGCTTGAGGTCGTTTTCCACGTCCGCCCTTTCCTCTTCGGGCGCAAGAGCAGAGCCGTCCTCCGGGACAGCCTTATTCTCCTCTTCATCCACGCGGATATTCTCATTGTTTTCCTGCATAGTATCACCTCACCGGCGGAAATATGTTTAAATCTATCTTGTACCGGTTTTAATTTTTATCAAAACGGGCGCGTCGTCCAGGTTTACCCTGACCGGATTTTCGGGAAGGGTCAGATTCCCCTCGGCGTCGCGCGTGAGCGTGCCGAGCTGAAGCAGAGCTTCCACGGCAACTGAGACCTTTGCATAGTCCTCTGCAGGTCTCCCGAGCCGGAAACAGAGCATCTCGTTATCAAACCGCCATACGCCGCGGCTCCTTATCAGCTTGTAGACCCCTGCGATAAGCTCCCTGTCCGGCAGCGTATTCTCCCTGCCGAACCTCTCGAATTCGGAGCGCATCAGCGCGGAGAACTCATCCATACGCTCAAAGAGAACGTCGTCATTGACTCCATGCGGCTTTATGTTCCTGATAATAATGCTGAGCCTCGTCTGGCCGAGATATTCATTCCTTTCAAAAACTGCGGCAATATCCACCCTGTCGCCAGCCGTATATGCAAAATCAACCTGAGCGGTTCTGAACAAAAGCGCCGCCAGAACTGCGGTATCGCGCTTTAAGGTAAGCCTCAGATGCTTGCCGCCGCCCACGGGTCTGATATCGGTTATCTCCATATCGTAAAGCCCGAAAACCGGCTGCGGATTGGAGGTGCCGAAGGGCTCAAGCATATCTATCGCGTCGAGTATAGCCGTCCCTGCCGAAGCCGGATTTATCTTGAAATCGATATACTGTACCGGTACCGGAGTCTGCATACCCGCCGCATATGAATTTATCCTTTTTCTGAATTCGTCTATCATGGATGTTTCAACGCCGAGTCCTGCCGCAAGCATATGGCCGCCGTGATGGGTCAGCACGTCCGCACAGGCGCAGAGCGCGTCATAGAGGTTGAAGCCCTCTATGCTCCTTCCCGAGCCCTTGGCCTTATCCCCGGCCACGGTTATAACTATGGCGGGTCTGCCGTATTTTTCAACAAGTCTTGAGGCGACAATACCTATCACCCCGTCGTGCCAGCCCTCGCCCTCAACAACGAGGACTCGGGAATACTTCATATCCTCCGCAGACTCGATCCGTGCTGAAGCCAGCTCAAAGATCTCCTTTTCCGTGGCCTGGCGCCTGATATTGTCGTCGTTGATTTCGGCGGCAAGCTCATGCGCCTCATCATAATCATCGGTCAGGAGCAGTCTGACCGCCCTCTCCGCGGAGCCCATGCGGCCCGCCGCATTCAGTCGCGGAGCTATTCCGAAAGACGCAGTGGTAGAGCTTATATACCTTTCCTCAAGCCCGGCAACCTCGCGGAGTGCCCTCAAGCCTGCTCTGTCCGGATCGTTGATAAGCTCCAATCCCCTGCGGACTATCTCGCGGTTTTCATTCCTGAGAGGCATGACGTCGGCTATCGTGCCTATCGCGGCAAGGTCGAGGAAGGAATCCGTAGTCTCGTTTTCTCCGCCCTCCAGGGCACATATCAGCTTGTACGCCACACCGACCCCGGCATAGTCCCTGAAGCTGAGATCGGCGGTATCCAGATGCGGATCGACCACTGCGACAGCCTCGGGCAGGGTCTCAGACGGAAGATGGTGATCCGTTATTATCAGATCCATTTCAAGCTCTTTGATATATTTTGCCTCATCCACTGCGCTTATACCGTTATCGACGGTAATTATCAGCTTAGCGCCCATGCGGCATATCTCGTCAACGGAACCGAAATTCAGACCGTAGCCCTGAGTGTGTCTGTCCGGCACATAGTAGACCGCGTCAGCCCCCTGAAGCTCAAGATAGGAATACAGAAGGGCAACGGCGGTGACTCCGTCGGCGTCATAATCTCCGTAGACGGCTATGCGCTCAAAATTGTCAAGTGCGGCGCGGATACGTGTAACGGCCTTTTCCATATCCGGAAAGCTCATCGGATCTGCGGCGGCAGGCTCCGCCATACCGAAAAATTCGCGAGCCGTCTTCGTATCGTTAATATTCCTTGCGGACGCCAAAAGGGCGGCATACGGGCTGATATTCAGGGTTTCCGCGATCTCGGCCACCCTGTTCTTATCATACTGCCTTACCTGCCATCTCTTCCTGCTCATATGTCCGCTCCTTTCCCGCAAAATTTATATATAACTGATTTATTGTACCATTTTTTTCCTGAATAATCAACTACAAAAATTGCCTGCGGCGGCAAAAACGGGAAGGCACGCGCCCTCCCGTCAATAAACCGATAATAATCAAGTCGGCAGCTGTATGCCGCCGGTAACGGATCAATACCAAATCCAGCCGAACAAGAAGATAACCAAAGCCCATTGTCCGAGCGTATACTTCACGTTGACCGTACAGGTATCCTGCATGACCGTTCCGTCGGAGCAGGTGACCGTCATGGTGATTTCTGCGGAGCCGAATCCGGCGCCGTAAACCGTTCCGTTACTGCCAACACGCGCCACGGTCGGATCGGAGCTTTTATAATCTACGGTATAGCTCAAACCGTCATCCGCGTCGATTCTTGCATTGAGCCTTGCGCTGCTCTTGTAATTCAGCTTCAAATCGCTGACAGTCACACTGTGCAGTGTACGGACGGGAGTATATACAGCCTGAATTTTCACGCCGCCAATGCCGAGCGAATAGCTCTCCCATTTGCCGGTATAGCCCTCTTTTTCGGGCACGTCGGGCAGACTGATGGATTTCTGACCGTAGGTGTAGGGTATCTCTTTATATACCTCGCCGTCAACTGTCAGCGTCGCGATATAGGTATTCGGAGTATAGATCGCGTGGATCGTAACGCCGCCTATGCCGAGTGAATAGTTCTCCCATTTGCCGGTATAGCCCTCTTTTTCAGGCACGTCGGGCAGGCTGATGGATTTTTGACCGTAGGTGTAGGGGATCTCTTTATATACCTTGCCGTCAACCATCAGCGTAGCGATATATTGTTCCGGCGTAAACTGCGCGTAAAAGCTCATGCTTTCCGCCGGAGTGATATGCGGCAGCTTCGGCGACCAGCCGGCAAACGCATAGCCGTCCCTGAACGGGGAACGCGGCACAACAAAGGATTCACCGACAATACTTTCTGTTTTTGTCAGCAATACGCCGTCTGCATAAAAGTAAAATGTATTTGACCAGGCAGCGTAAAACCTTCTGCCCTTGGTGCTGTTCATGGTTTCGTTTGCAAGGTCAACAAGCTCGTCGGTGTACCAATCCTTCCAGCCAACGAAGGTCATGCCCTCGCGGAAGGGCTTGTCGGGGATCTGAAGCGGTGCGCCGAGCTTAACACTGAACGCCTTGTAGCCGTTGTCGGCATCCTCGCCCGCCTTGTCCCAATAGAATTCCTCCGGATAAAAATCCTCTTCGGGAATTGCCGATTGCAGAACGCCGCCTTCCTGCGCAGATACCGTCAGATATATGCTGCCGAGCGGCGCAGCGGAAGCTGACACGATCAAAGCCATAAGCATCGATAATAAACGTTTCATACAAATCCCTCCTGCTGTTTTTTATTATGGGAACCGCTGAAAAAGATTGCGCAAGATGAATGAACGAGATATTTAGAGGCAGCCTTATATCATACGCATTTCTATAAGAAACAGCCGCGGCGGCAGTGCGGGCAAAATCTTCTGTTTTTACGCCTCGTCGTATATCTCCTCGAGCTGGCGAACAGTGTTCCTAACGTCGAACAGAGCCGCTTTTTCAGCGTCAAGCGTTGGTTTAGGCCTGTCGAGCGTTTCGCTGACAAGCTGAGCCCAATCCCGTGCCGACCCCGAGAGCGGACAATATGTTACGGCGCCGATATCCGCCATCGTCGTGACAGTATCGGAGACAACGCAGTTGAGCCCTGCCGCCTGCGCCTCTATCAGCGAGAAGGGAAGCCCCTCGAAAAGAGAAGGCATCAGGAAGCAGTCGCAGCAGTTCAGGAGCTGCGGCACGTCCGTCCTGACTCCGGTGAATACCATCTTGTCCTCAACGCCGAGCTCCCGGGCTCTCTGCACGGTCTCCTCCTGCAGCTCGCCTGATCCGACCCAGACGTACTGAAAATCGTCCCTTATGCCTTTGAGAGCCGCGGCAATTTCCATTGCAAACAGCGGATTCTTCTGCATGGAAAGCCTGCCGACAGAAACGATCCTTTTACTGGTTGCTTCCATGCCCAAACGGGCTGAATACCCGTCCCTGTCAAAATTCTGCGGCATACGGAATTTTTCAAGGTCGATGCCGTTATAGATGATCTTGAAATCATGCCCGGAATAAAAATATTTACCTGCAAGCTCGGAGCAGGAGAGCAGAACCGTCGACGAAGAGATCAGGGACTTTTTCATGATACGGGAATACAGTTTGTGTACACCCATCAGCACAGCCGCCTTGAGCCCTTTCGGGGCATACTGGCTCTCCGAATTATGCGCGTGGCAGATCCTGACGGGAACCTTAAACCTTTTGGCGTAATGCAGGGTTATCCCGTTGAGCAGATCCATATTGGAATGGACTATATCGTACCCTCCGGTTTTGAGTATCCTCTTTATATTGCGGATATAGGCGAGCTTTTTCCAAAGGCCGTCAAGGTCGCCTGCGTGGATGACCTTTATCCCCGCGTCAAGCACCTCCTGCTCGTGGAGCTGGCTCTCGCCCTCATCTATGGCGATCACAACTGTGATATCATATTTCGTGCTGTCAAGTCTGCCGAGGATATTATAAAGGAAGGTTTCGATCCCGTTTGCGCTGAGCCCGTGGGAAAAGAATAATAGCTTTTTCAAAATCCACACCCCTGTTAATCGTTTGATGAGTGTCTCTCGGTCACGGTATCGAGTACCTTCTGCTTGAATTCTCCGTAGATCCTGTATTTTTTGGTGAATATGATCAGCGAAATTATTATCAGCACGGGCGGAACTATGAACATCATAAAGGAGATAGCCGCCTTTGCAGTTTCGGTCTGCCGCGGAGCCGTGCCGTCAAAGCCGGTAAAGCTGAATGCCGCGTACATGATTATTGACTGGATGGTGTAAGCCATTTTCTGCAGGAAGCCCTTCATTGAGAAGGTGAGGCTCTGGTTCCTTGTGCCAAGCTTGTATTCGCCGTAATCGACAACATCCGCAAGCATAACGGTCTGATTTACAAACATACTGCCGATGCCTATAGAGGTGATAAAATAGCAGGCGCCCAGACCGTACACGTTGCCGCCGAAGAGGTAGCCGACGACCGCCATAAGTATGTAGCCTGCGGCGGCGGTCGAGAGAGAAATCTTATATACCGTCCTGTTAGTAAGCTTCAGCGAGGTGCAGACCGGTATGACTGCAAGGCCGAGGACCGAGCCGACCGCTCCCATCAGATTGAAGGTGGACTGAAGCTTGAGATCTCCGGCAACGGAATTGAAATAATAGCTGCTGATGCCGGAGGTCATATAGTATCCGGCGTTCGATATCATTGCAAAGAGCATAAAGGTCAGAAGCTGGTCGTTGTGCCTTATTACACCGAGAGCCTTTTTGAACGAGAATTTTTCGCCGCTGTGTATCACGTTTCTTTCCCTGGTCGACGCCACACTGATGCAGGCAAACATGATGAGCAGACCCGAGGCTATCAGCGACCACACGCCGAAGCCCTTGCGAAGGCTCTCTGACGGCATGGAATCAAGGCTGCTGCCGCGCGCCATGCCGAAGTATGCGACGACGAGGGGCGTGAGGATGGTGATGACTCCCTGTCCGAAGCCGGAAAAAGTCCTTGCTACCGTAGAGATGATATTGCGCTCCTTCTCCTCGCTGGCAAAGGAGGGTATCATCGACCAATAGGGAATATCCGCAAGGGTATTCGTCATTCCCCATAGGATATAGAATATCGCAACATAGATATAGATCAGGACAGACTGAGTATTGATGCCCGGATTGTTGAAAAGCAGGCACAGCACCACTGCGTTAAGGCAGGCTCCTATCAGTATCCAGGGTCTGTATTTGCCCATCTTCATATTCGTCCTGTCAACGAGAGTTCCCATCATCGGGTCATTGATGCCGTCCCAGAGCCTCGCTATCGGCGCAAGGATAAGCAGGAACAGCGACTTGATGCCGAGCGCGTTGGTCAGGTAGAGCGAAAGATAGGAATAGAAAAGACCGTAGCTCAG
>JAFSXA010000025.1 GCA_017450135.1 Clostridia bacterium
TATGATTTTGCTGAACAAGGATGTGAACGCAGGCAGGCTGACGCCTGTCAAGTTCAAAGACGCAGTTCAGCGAAACCAGACGTAGTAATGCTTGCAAAGTTTTAGGTGTTACAGGGTACAAGGGGAGGTGGCACGCCGCAGGCGTGCCGGAGGGGATTTTTAAGGAATTCATTCTGCAAAATCAAACGATCCCTCAGTCTTTTGCTTCGCAAAATCCAGCTCCCTTTACGCAAGGGAGCCACGCCGCAGGCGTGACGGAGGGATTGTAAAAATGAAAAACCGCTCAAAATCAGCGTTCGTTTATTGAAAAGACAACCCCTCAGTCAGCTTCGCTGACAGCTCCCCTTACACAGGGGAGCCGGTTTTGCTCACCGTCAGCTTTATACAAACCATTCAACAAATCCCTATTTATCAATTACACAAAAATCGTGGAGAAGCAATATTCATTCCAAATGGAACAAGCGGCTGCGGGTTTCCCCACAGCCGCATTGCTATTAATTTAAGATTCGGACCTTAGTTGGCAGCAACCTCAACATGATTATATGTGAGTGTTGCACCGTCAACCCAAGTTGAACCCGCCTTAACTTCGAGAGTAATGGCGTTTTCACCGGCAAATCCTGTGTATACATCATAGGTGAATACAAGCTTGCCGCTATTCTCGGTCGCATATTTTGCAGCGTCAAGTGTTACAGAGCCGCCGTCCTTCATGGTGAAGCGGATCTTGGTAACGTCAAGACCTGTAGTAACGGTTGCTGTTACCTTATTGGCATCGCCCTCAGTGTACTCAAGCTCTGCTGAGTAGAGAGTGTAATCCTTCTCCGGCTCCTCAGCCTTGGTGGCTGTGAACGTGTAGGACTCATTCTCCCAAGTGCTGCCCATCTTGGCAACTACGTCAACCTCTGTGCCGTCAGCGATCTTCGCGCTGATGGTCCATACTTCGTATGCAAGGTTCCTTGAAAGTGAAGAGCACTCTTTGCCTTCGGCGTCATAGCTCTTGATGGAAACCTTATCTGAATATCTGTCAAACGTCATTGTACCGCCGTCCGGGCCAACGAAGCGAACCTTGGAGGCTCTGCCGTTGACTGTTGCGTTGTACTCGTTAACGTCGTCCAGTGCAGGTGTGTAATCAACAGCCGTTACGGAGCTCTTAACAGTCTTCGGAACAAGAGCTGCGATAGCATCCATGATAGCCTTGGCGGCTGCATCGATGACAGACTGTCTGGTTGCCGGAAGATTCTCGGGAACCTTCATAGCATCCTGAACAGCCGCTACAAGAACTGCCCATGAAGCCTCGGTGTAGTCATTCTGATCAAGGTTTGAAGCTGCCTCGAGAGCATCATAAAGCGGACCGTAATCAGCGAGCTCAACCTCTACAAGAGCGGCGATAGCATCGTTGATTGCCTGAGCAGCAGCGTCAACCGTTGCCTGCTCTGTTTCAAGGAGATCTCTGCTGAGAGCCTTACCTGCGGCGACCTTGGAAGCGAGGTTCGCCCAGGAATCAGCAGTGTATCTGGTGGAATCCAGAGCCTCTGCCGCTGTGATGGCAGCATCGAGACCTGTGTAATCAGCACCGGCTACCTGAACTTCTACAAGAGCATCGATAGCGTCATAGATGTCGGCTGCCATTTCGTCAACTTCTGCCTGATGATTGGCGTTGAGACCTCTTACAACCGCATTGATAGCATCCTGGAGAGCTGCCCAAGAATCTGCTGTGTACTGCTGCTCAACAAGAGCTTCGGCTGCAGAGATAGCTGCGTCAACCTGTGAATAATCAGCGTCGGCTGCAAGAACAAGGTTATCAAGAGCTCTCTTGAGCTTGCTCTGCTTGAGCATACCGGCTGCATATGACGTCGGCTCCATGGTGAGGTTGCGATCTATGTCAGCAAACTCTGCCTGTGCCGCTGCATATGAAGCAGGAGTATAATCGTCTGCATTGAGAGCGTTGAAGGTATCAACATAACCGTCGATCGTTGTGTAATCGAAGGGCTTGTACTCGAGGGCAGCAACTGCATCATTGATGGCGGTTGCAAAGCCGTCTACTGTTGCCTGATCCTTCTTCTTGAGACCCTCTACAACTGCCGCAACAGCTGCGTCAACTCTTGCGAGAGACTCATCTGTGTAACGGAAGCGGTTAGCCTCTGAAGGAACGGTATTCTTTGCATTGTTAACTGCTGTGTAATCAGCGTCAGCCTCTATGAGAGCCGCGATAGCTGTTGCAAGGTTCTGAGCAGCCTCATCGATCTGAGCCTGATCTGACTTGCTGAGATTTGTGGGAACTGCCTTAGCTGCCTCATAAGCAACCTGAGCATTTGCCCATGAAAGGTTGGTGTAGTTAGCTTCTGTGAGAGCCTCAAACGCAGCGATCTGAGTATTGAGTTCTCTGTAATCAGCGCCGAGAGGAGCAAGTGCATCATAAGCAGCGTTGAGAGCCGCAGCAGCATCGTCTATCTCGCCCTGATTTGTGATGTTGAGTTCGGTGTTGTCGTTGAGCGCCTTAGCTGCTGCAAGAGCAGTAGCCATTGCACCGTAGGACTCCTCAGTGTAAAGGGAAGCGTCAACAGCGTCAGCCTTGGTAATAGCCGCAACAAGAGCCGACTTGTCAGCCGCCTTGTACTGGAGAGCTGCTACAGCGTTGTTGATAGCGGTTGCATATCCGTTAACTGTATCCTGCTCTGTGATCTTCTTGCCTCTGATAACAGCGTCTCTGGCTGCAACAACTGCCGCCGCGGTGTCATCAGTGTAAACCGAAAGATCGGAGGGGATAGTACCGATAGCTGTGTCAACTGCTGAATAGTCAGCATCCTTAAGAGTAAGAGCCGCCTTGGCTGCAACGAGATCCTCAGTCATCTTGTTGACTGTAGCCTGCTCGCTGGAGGGAAGGTTGGCTGCATCTGCCATTGCCTGAGCCTGAGCAAGAACTGTCTGGTAGTTGCTCCAGGAAGCATCCGTATAATTGTCGGAAGCAAGGATAGCGGATGTGTTGGCGATCTCAGCTCTGAGAGCTGTGTAATCGGCATAGGACAGTCCTTCAAGTGCTGCAATAGCATTGGTAAGGTTTGTCTTTGCAGTGTCGATAGTAGCCTGATCCTTAACCTTGAGGTTTCTTGCAACAGCCTTGGCTGCCGAAAGAGCATCAGCAAGGTTTGCCCAGGAGGCCGGAGTGTAATCTGCTGAATTGAGAGCATCTGCCTGACCTATGGCTGCATCGAGAGCCGTATAGTCAGCGTCTTTCTCAACAAGATTTACAATAGCATTGTTTATAGCTGCTGTTGCGTTGTTGATCGTAGTCTGGCCGGATGTGCCGAGGTTGCGATCTACAGCGTTACCGGCTGCAACTGCTGTCTGCAGAGCCGACCAGGAAGCGTCTGTGTAATAAGCGCTGTTGTAGGTGCCTGCACTTGCGATAGCTGCATCGAGAGCAGTGTAGTCTGCCTTGGCCTCAAGAGCTGCGATAGCATTCGTGATAGCCTGTGCAGCTGCGTCTATTGTAGCCTGATCTGCTGCTGTAAGGTCGCGGGGAACAGCGTTACCTGCCGAAACTGCATTTGCAAGATTTTCCCAGGAAGCAGCTGTGTAGTCAGTCTCTTTGAGAGCTGCCGCTGCTGTAAGAGCGTTATCAAGTGCATTGTAGTTTGCACCGCTCGCGGTAAGACCCTGATATGCAGATCTGAGATTAGCTGTCATAGTGTCGATAGCTGCCTGATCCGCCGCGTTCTGAGCGTTGAGCATTGCCGCCGCGTTCTGAAGCGCTGTGTTGAATGCAGCTACGGATGTTGCTGTGTAGCCGTTTGTGTTGGTGTCTTTTACCTGATTGTAAAGCGTCTGAAGAGCTGAATAATCAAGTGTTACAGTCTCTCCGGGTACCTTGAATGTAAGAGTAGCTCCGGAAAGATCGAAGTACTGATCCTCATCATAGTACTGCGGGTTGCCTGACGGTGCGGGTACTGTGCCGTCCGGATAGTTGTTGAGATACATCCATGCAAACTTGTGGTTTGAATCTCTGATGATGCCTTCCGGAATCATTACGGTGTACTCTGTACCATCTGCCGCATCCTCGGGGATGGTGAGCGGGAATTTGACAAGGAACTGGCTGTCATCCCAAAGCTCAAAGGTCTCTTCGGATACGCCGGGATCGGGCTGGTTACCGATTCTGGTGAACTTCCACGCGCTCTTATCAAGAGTTACGTTTCCGTTTGCATCCTGAGGCCAGCAAATGTCGTCGGCCTTAACAGAGTCAACAAAGTTGCCCCATGCACCGCGGACGCTGTTGGAAGCTGAGCAGGCGCTCAGATACTCTACGTTGTCGCCGCTGTTCCAAAGGAATACCTTGTTAACGTTTGCCTGAGTCATAGACGTCTTGTTGGGTCTCTGCTTGAGATAGATGTCTGTGCAGTCAAGAAGATCTGCCGAATAGAACACGTGTGTGCTCATGTTGCCGGTGTAATAGTTGTTGGTCACGTAGAGATAGACGTAATAGGTATCTCCGGGCTCAACTTCGATCAAACCGGTCTGCTCGTCGCCGCTGTCATTGATAGAGACACGGGAGTCGCCGGTCCAGTTGATGGTTGCCTTTGAAGCAGTCAGCCACCACGTGGACTGATAGGTGGCAGTGTCCGGATTACCGTTAGCCGAAGCGGCTACGGCAAACGTACCGAGCGCTAATACTACTGCGAGAATTATGCTCAATACTTTTCTGCAAACTTTCATGCTTTAGGTTCCTCCTTAAATTAATATTTTTCCATAATCGATCTGATTAGAATGGATTTGCCTGGTCAATTTCAACAACGCCGCTGACAACGTTGAGGAAGACGGAAAGATCAAAGCCGTCGACCGAACCGTCGCCGGTGAGATCCGCCGCAGCAAAAGCCGCATCTTCAAGAGATGACGAACCAAGGTTTACGTTAAGAACGATCGAGGTGTCATATCCGTCGATACCGGCGGAACCGTCAACGTCACCGTAAACAAGGATCTGATATGATTTAACGACTTGACCGTCAACTACAAGGCTGACTGTAGAACCTGTGCCGTAACCGAGATCTGTCGGCGTTACTCTGATGGTTGCTCCGCCCGTAGCCGCAAGGTAATACCTGACGTCTTCGGCGCTTCCCATGTTGACTCCGAGACCGGAAACAACGCCGGTATCCTCATCGATAACAGCCTGAGAATTGTTCGCACTGTTGGGAACAAGCGCTACCGACTCTCCGACTACGGAAGCATTTGCGGGTGTGAACGTCATTGTGCATGACGAGCTGTCCATATAATAGAGTGTTGTGGCGTCTGTCGTATCCTGAATTGCCTGATAATAGAACAGATCAGACTCTGCCGGGATAAGGATGGTACCGGTCTTGCCGGCAGCAGCGGACTTTGTCTTGAGTTCAAAGGAGAATGCAGTCTCTCCGTCGGGGCTGTTTATAGCACCTACAGTGCCGCCCGTAACAGAGGCTGTCCACTGAACAAGAACGCAACCGAAGCTGTCACTTGAATAATTACTCGGGATGAACTGCCCGTTATTTGATGTATTTGACGCAATCGTGCCCTTGGTGTTGCAGGAATTGTAAGTCGTCAAATTGATAAGAGTAGGCATTTCATAGACCGAGGAATCAAACAGGATCGGGAAACGGAAGCAGGTGGCGTTATAATTGTTCTTGATTGAAACCGTTACAATAACTGTCTCTGACGGAGAATATGTTGACTTGTTTGTTGTAACATTAACCGTCATGTACTCGTCACCGTTAGCTGTGCCCAATGCCGAAGCGCAAACTCCGAGAACAGACAAAGCCATAACGATAGCAATCGCAACAGCAAACACCTTCTTAACCATTTTCATTAAAATTCCTCCTATCTTCAATTATTATGGCTTATAGAGCTGACCTCTCGCCTGACCGCAGACGGATAAGCTCCGCCTGCGGTTATTAACTTTAAATCAATGGTTCATGCTTTACGCAATAGTTCTTGCAATATAATCGATAGCGGCAACACCACTGAGTACCTTAAGCATTTCAGTGATATCGTAACCGTCGATAGAATCATCGGAAGTGAGATCCATTGCAAGAGTCTGGAACGAATCGAATTCGCTTGAACCAAGGTTAACAACGAGAAGGCTGGACATATCATAGCTGTCAGCGCTGGCAGTACCGTCGGCGTCACCGAAGACGACTACTGTGTACTGAGCCAAAACTGAACCTGTGGAGTCATCCGTAACAGTGATCTTCGCACCTGTACCGAGAGAGCCTGCATCTGTAAGCTCTGCGGTTACGGAGCAGCCTGTGCAGTTGAAGTACTCGGCAGCTTCGAAATTGTCAAGACCGTCGACGTTGAGAATCGCCTTGCCTTCTGCTGTTTCAACAGCTTCGGGAGCAGTGCCGCCTGCCGGATTTACAAGCGTGAACGAAGCGTCTCCGCCCTCGGAAGGAGCTACAAGTCTCTTCTCGGCCTCAAGAAGCTCTTCATAAGCGGTGTTGACCTTGGACTGTTTGAGGCTTGAGGAAGAATCATTGTTGGTCGCTACAGCAAAGTTGTAAGCTGTGATGTAGTTCGCCCATGACTCTGCCGAATACTCAGACTGCTTGGACATCGGAACGCACTGTGCAAGAGCCTTAACAAGATGCTGCTTGTTGGCCGCAACGGGAACAAGCCTTGAAGCATAGAGTGAAAGACGATGGTTGATATAGGCAAGTGAAAGAGCGTTGACCGCCTCGACCTCGCCTGTGGTCTCGTCGGGAATAGTAGCGGCATCGATCATTCTCTGTGCCTCTCTGTATTCCGTACGATAGTTGTAATAGGTGTAATCCTTGAAATCTGCAACGGCGAAGAAGTTATAATCTGAATCATAATAATTCTTGCCCTCGTTGCTCGGATTTACGCTGTCGATGATAGCCTGAGTAGAAGCAACACCGGCGCTGATAGCCGTTGCATCGAGATCTTCAATAGCTGCGATGAGGTCATTGTAAGCTGATTCGTAAAGAACTGCCTTACCGTTTGTAGCAGACTTTGATGCGAATGTAGCAGCCTTGAACGGGCTGTAAACTGCCTTCGCAGCAGCTGCCATAGCGGTTGTGTAAGCCGTCCATGCGGAGGAGCTTGAATAACCGGAAGCCTGACGGTGTCTGCCCATCTCCCTGGTAAGGAGGCTGTCAAGATCATAATCCTTGTAAAGGAATATGTTGTTCTTGGTGTTGGTAGCTGTTACGCCGCCTGCAGTAGCACCTGTTGTTACGGTGTATTTGCAGAGCTGACGGTTGGTTGTACCTCTGAGAATCATGGACTCCCAGACAGCTTCCTTCTCATGATTTGTAAGAGCATCATAAGCAGATGTTGTCTCAAATACATAGATCTTTGCAATACCGTTTGAATCCTCAACCTTCGGAAGGAGCGTGCTCGGCTCGGTCTTGAGCTGGAGATAGCAGGTGTTAGCCGGGATCGTAACTGTATCTGTGGTTGTTTCGCCTGTCTCTTCATCAACTTCCTCAAATGTCTTTGTGTATGCAGCATCATCAGTCATGAGGTAGTTGAGACCTGTGGAGGTCGGAAGAAGGTCGGTGTACTTTGTAGAACTGCTGTTTTCAACCGTAAGCTGAAGTCTGTAGAGATCGCTCATGCTCGAAGCATAAAGGTTGAGAGCACCGTCAGTGATCGAAAGCGATCCGCTGCTTGCGGTGAACTTCGTCTCACTGTCGTTTGACGAGGTTGAAAGGTAGCTGTAAATGTACTCTGTGATGGGCTCGCTGGTAAGAGTTGAACCGTCCTCGGTAAGTACGTTATAAGTGATAGCTACTACGAATACGGTATCTGTTGAGAACGAACCCGTTACACGGATAACAGCCTCACGGCCGCCGGGGATAGTTCCGGGGTTGGTAAGGTTGATGGTGGAAACGTTGGAGGTTACGGATAGGATCTGATATGTGTAAAGAGAATCCTGATGGAACGTGCCGTTCGCATCTGTGTAACCTGTGTTGATACCCGAGGAGCTGTTACGGATCTTAATCGAATAGTCGGGAGATCCCGAGGAGTCGGAAATAAGCTCGTCACAGGTGATCGACGGGAATTTGAATTCCTGCTCATTTGTGAGATCAAGAATGTTGCAGACTGTGGGAAGGATAGACGCAGTAAGCTGAACTCTGTAATTGTAGAGATCCGAGAATATTGCGTTTACAGTTGACGCAAGAGCGCTGTTGGAAGCAAGAGCGTCGATGGTCGAAGCCTGAGCGATAGCACCCGGGAAGATGATGTTAACAACTCGTCTTACAAGGTTGAGAGCAACCTGCTTCGGTGAGCTCTGAAGCTCAGAGCCTGAATGGAATGCAAACATCTCAAGAAGTCCGGTGAGATTGAGGTTGAGGATGTTGTTGATGATACCGTCAATCAGGAAGGTCTTGAAGTTGCCGCTGTACTGTGAGGGCAGCCATGACGGAGCAATGATCGAGAAGAGCAGAGTGTTCAGGTTGTCCCAACCGGAAGCATTTGCGCTTGTGTCGAACGTGATACCGTTGAAGAGTCCGCCGTAATTGTCGATGGCGTACTTCATGGCCTTGTTGATCTGCTTGTCAACACCGTCCATCGTGTAAACATACTCAAGATCCATGTCAAGAGCGGCGTTTACGCTGTAGATAGCATAGTCGATACCCATGATGATGAGAGTATCTGTGCTGTTCTTATCAAGCGACGAGAAGTCAAGCTCAGGAACAGACGTTGCAAGCAGCTCGCCGAGCGTGTAGTAACCGAACTCGCGAAGTGTGGTCGCGTCATCGGGAATGTACATACCGTCAACAGAACCGTTGATGGTAGCTCTGAGAGCATATGCGCACAGCTCCTCGGAAGACATCGCGTTGACCTCTGCGGGAGATGCAACATCAATGTAGGACGCGAAGAAGTCGCTGCCGGTGTTGCAGAGAGCCGCCTTGGCAAGATTCGTGATGTTGGTAAGAAGCATACTGTTGTTGCCGGACTGCCATGTGAATATCTCAGGCTTGATGACAACGTCGGCAATGGACTTGATGATGTTGTTGAGGTTGTCTATGAACGTTCCGCTTGTGAACGTATAGGTGGGAACAACATAATCATAGTTCAAAAGCCTTGCATAGGAATTAAGGTTGCTGGCGTCAACATCGATCGTAACGCCCTGCTCGTCCTTGGTGTAAACAACACCGAGGTACTTGCCGATAGCTTCCTTAACACGGTGGTTCAGAACAGATACGCCATACTTATTATAAAGTACCTTGAGAGCGTAATCGATGAACTGATACATCGAGCCGGAGCTGATGTCCGTGTGGCCTGAAAGCTCGGGAACGAACTTTGTTATCTTGGCTGTAACAAGATCCTGGACAATGCCGTCATAAGTTATGCCGGACATATCAGCGGGAGCATCAGTCTTGTATGTCTCTTCATACAGCATACCCTTGAGCATCTTGCTGACATCCTGGAACTTGCTGATATCAACGAGAGAAGGAAGGATCGAACCGAGGTCGATCGTACCGTTGATATAGCTAACAAAGATGTTCTTGTTGTCATAAAGGAACTGGAGTACGGCATAGATGATATCTTTGTCTGTTTTACCTGTAGTTCCTCTTCTTACACCGCCTTCAGACTCGGGCTTGAAAGCACTTACGTTAAGGTTCTTGAGGTCACCCAGCATTCCGCTGAACGTGGACCAAAGTCTGCCTGTAACGAGACTGTAGACAGAATCCATTGTAGCGTCAACCGACGTAATGTCAACGTCGCCGACCATGATGTCCGCTCTTGTGAACTTGATCTGCTCTTTGTCGAGCATACGGTCAACTTCATCCATTGCGGCGGAAGCATACTGTTCGGTTGTAAGAACGGGCTTGTCAAGGTCATTGTACTGACCGACGATAGCCGAATCCTTATACGCCGTGTAAGCAGCACTTGCGCCGACAACGAGTGTTGAGCAAATCATGATCATCGCAAGGATGACGCTGAGAAATCTTTTTGAATTACTCATTTGGGATTGCACCTCCGTTAAAATATAATACCATATAAATAGTATAACATATGTACATTTACAGCTGTACATTCACTGTGCGACATTTACGTTTAAGTTCATCTCCTCCTTCACGATCTGACCTGAGCACTCTGCCTAAGCCTTCCCGCCTTGGCAAGTGTGCCCGGCCGGCGCTTTAGGTTTGATCTCAAACGTCAAACAGACGCGGAATTAAACCCGCGGATAACGCAAGGTTACCCGTGCTCGAGCGGCTGACAAGACGGCCACTCTGCCTTTGAGGACACAATGACCCTATTGATACCACTCTTATGGTTATTTTAATGATACTCTAAGTTTGGAATAAAGTCAATAAGATTTTCTGCAGATTATTGATTTTGTGCAATTTTAACAGTAATTCAAGGCTATTTTTGTTACTGAATTGCGTTCGGAAAATCATTTATACGGCTTCTTGAAATTAAAAATCCTCATATATATAAATGTTTGAAAAATAGCCTTGATTTTCACACCTGAATAATTTATAATATGTAAGAAATATCACTATACGATATTTATAAAGGAGGAATTTCCAGTGAAACATATCAAAAAGATCCTTGCTGTTATCCTGACTGTGGCAGCGCTTATCAGTTTAACGGCGTGTTCTCTCATCAGTGAGGATGAAACCGACATCACAAACGATAACATCAAAATAGGCGTAATCCTCTCCGGCGACCGCGAGACCCTCTCCGGCTACAGCGGCGTCGCGAACAGCTCCATCGCCGAGCTTACATCCATAGACTACGGCATCAACTCTGAAAGATTCAGATACGCCGAGAATGTCGACGTCAACGATTCCGCCGCAATAAAGGAGAATCTTCAGAAGCTTGTAAACCTTGAATGTAACGTCATTTGGGTGACCGAGCCGGCGTTTTACGACGAGGCTCTTGAGATCGCTCCCGCAAGCCCGAACACCGAATTCATGGTATTTGAAGGCGCAAGCAGCGGTGATAACGTCAAGGGTTACAGGGCGAATATCACCGGCGCCACCTACCTCGCAGGTCTTGTTGCAGGAACAAAGGCGACCGAGCTCAAGGTTCCGCAGATCGGATTCATCTCGAAGAACGAGAAGGACATGACGACTCTCAACGCATTTGCCGCCGGAGTCAAAGTTGCAGCCCCGACCGCAAAAATACAGACGGTATTCAGCACGGACGCCTCGGCTGCTGACAAGCTGATAAAGGCCGGCTGCGTCGTACTCGCATCCGATTTCGAGAGCGAGGACATCGCCAAGGCCGCTCAGAATAACAACGCGTTCTTCTGCAGCTTCGGCACCAACTCTCTGGCCGAGACTTATAATAAATCTTACCTCTGCGCTCCGCTTTATGACTTTACCCAGTACTATATCGACACGATAAAGGCGCTCGTAGACGGAACGGAGGTCAAGGAATATAACGGCAGCTTCTCAAGCGGCGCGACAATGCTCTCGGATCTGAACGATCAGACAACGTCCGACGCGGCGAAAGCGGCTGTAGTCAAGGCGGCAGGCGAGCTTTCAAACGGCACACTCTCGTTTGAGATCAGCGCGACCATCCCGCTTGACAACATCGTGATCGTAAAATAAACAATCGAAAACATCAATACCGTTGAAAAAGCTCCCGGCGATGCAGACGCATTCCGGGAGCTTTCAGTATTTTGTTATTCCGTCAAGCTCAGGATATCCGATGGCTTTTCTGCGATGAATTCCGGCGAAAGCTTTTCAAGCGAAGCTCTGTCCCTGTTGCCCCATGTCACGGCGATACAGGGCAGTCCGGCATTCCTCGCAGTCATGATATCGACGTCGGAATCGCCGACGTAAACACAGCGGCTCTTCTGAGCGCCGAGGCTGTCCGCGACGAAGATGACAGAATCCGGCTCGGGCTTCGACGGAAAACGGTCGAGCTTGCCGAGAACCATGTCAAACAAATCGCCGCCGAAATAATCGAAGACAACCTTTCGCGCCGCCTCGTCCGCTTTGTTTGAGACGACGGCGATCTTGCAGCCACGCTTTTTCAGCTCGGCGACAGTCTCCTCTATGCCATCATACGGCACGGTCTTATCGGCGATGTGTTCAAGATAATAATCCCTGAATATGTCGAGCGTTTCAAGGTAGTTTTCCGTGTCCGTTCCTTCGGGCACCGACCTTTCGATCAGCTTTCCGATCCCGTTGCCGATAAAGCCCCTGACCTCGTCCGTCGTCCTCACGGGATATCCCTTTTGACGCATGGCGTAGTTTACGGCGGCGGCAAGGTCCTGCAACGTATCGAGCAGAGTCCCGTCAAGGTCGAAAATATATGTATCGTACTTCATAAAATCTACTCTCTAACAGTAAGGCTGAACACCGGGGATGCTCCGATGTTCAACCTTTGTTTTAATGTTTCCTTTTGAAAAAGCCCTTTTTCTCCTCGCCGGGCGTCGGCGGCTGTCCGCCGAAACTCTCGTTGAAGCGCAGGAGGATATCCTTCTGCTCCGAATTGAGCTTTTGCGGCACGTCCACAAAAACCCTGACGAGCTGATCGCCCTTTGACTTTGTCCTTATGTTCTGTATTCCTCTGCCGCGGAGCTTGAAAACCGTGCCCGGCTGAGTGCCGGCAGGTATTTCATATTTAACCTTTCCGTCGAGCGTCGGCACCATTATGGTATCTCCGAGAGCCGCCTGGACAAACGTTATGTGCACCTCGCACCATACGTCAAAGCCGTCGCGCTCAAAGAACGGATGAGGCCTGACGTTTACCACAACGTGTAGGTCGCCGGGAGGCCCTCCGTTGATGCCCTTGTTTCCCTCGCCGCGCACGTTGAGTATCTGCCTGTCGTCGATACCGGCGGGAACGTTGATCTCCAGGGAGACCTGCTTTGCGACCCGTCCTCTGCCGCGGCACTTCGGGCAGGGATTTTCAACTATCTTGCCTCTGCCGCCGCAGCGCTGACACGGGCGCTGGGTCTGAGCGATACCGAAGGGTGTTCTCTGCTGGGTCGTAACCTGACCGGTGCCGTGGCACTCGGGGCAGGTTATCGGCGAAGAGCCCTTAGCCGCTCCGCTTCCGCCGCACTCCCGGCAAACGTCTATCTTATTTACATTTATCTTGCGCTTGCAGCCCTTTGCCGCCTCCTCAAAGGATACCGTGACCGTCGAGCGGAGATCCTCTCCCCTCTGCGGCGCGTTGGGATTGGCGCGTCTGCCGCCGAAGCCGCCCGCTCCGCCGAAAAAGCTGGAAAAAATATCTCCGAGATCGAAATCCTCGCCGAAGCCTCCGAAACCGCCGAAGCCGCCGCCTGCTCCGCCCGCGCCGAAATTGGGATCGACGCCGGCGTGGCCGTACTGGTCGTACCTCGCCTTTTTCTGATCGTCGCTGAGCACCTCGTAGGCCTCGTTTATCTCTTTGAATTTGGCTTCGGCATTTTTATCACCCGGATTGAGATCGGGATGATACTGCTTCGCCATTTTCCTGTATGCTTTTTTAATCTCATCGGCGCCCGCGGATTTGTCAATACCGAGCACCTCATAATAATCTCTTTTTTCAGCCATATAAACGCCCCTGCCGATCGCGGATCAAGACTGCGAAAATGCAGTCCCGATCCCCGTCTTCAATGATTATTTGTTCTCGTCGTCATCCGTTACGTCCGTATAATCGGCGTCATAAAATCCGTCGGGATTCGGACCCTGCTGAGCTCCCGCGCCGGGATTGCCAGTCGGGTCGGCGCCCTGCTGACCGGCTGCTCCCTGAGCCGCCTTGTAGATTTTTTCGGAAACCTCGTAGAACTTGGACTGAAGCTCATCCTGCCTTGACTTGATGAGATTGATATCCTGACCCTTGAGGGCTTCCTTGAGCGCGTCTATCTTTGAATTGAGAGCATCCTTATCCTCCTGAGCGAACTTGTCGCCCTCCTCGGAGAGGAGCTTTTCGGTCTGATAAACCATCTGGTCGGCATTGTTCCTTGTGTCGACCTCCTCGCGGCGCTGCTTATCCTCCTGGGCGAACTGCTCCGCCTCATGGACAGCCTTTTCGATATCGTCCTTGGACATATTGGAGGAGGAAGTGATCGAGATCGACTGCTCCTTGTTTGTGCCGAGATCCTTTGCGGATACGTGAACTATACCGTTCGCGTCTATATCGAAGGTTACCTCGATCTGCGGTACTCCGCGGCGCGCCGGCATGATACCGTCAAGATGGAATACGCCGAGCGTCTTGTTGTCCTTGGCAAATTCTCTCTCGCCCTGAAGAACGTGGACTTCGACCGAAGGCTGATTGTCGACAGCCGTCGAGAATATCTGGCTCTTCTTTACGGGGATAGTGGTGTTCCTGTCGATGATCTTTGTGTTGATGCCGCCCATTGTCTCGATACCGAGCGAGAGCGGAGTTACGTCGAGCAGGAGCAGACCCTTGACCTCGCCGCCCAAAACGCCTGCCTGGAGAGAAGCGCCTATTGCAACGCACTCATCGGGATTGATGCCCTTGAACGGCTCCTTGCCGATGAATTTCTTGATCTCTTCCTGAACGGCGGGTATTCTTGACGAGCCGCCGACCATGAGAACCTTGTCGATCTCCGAGGTGGAGAGGCCGGAATCGTTCATAGCCTGACGAACCGGACCCATAGTCGACTCGACGAGATCTGCCGTAAGCTCATTGAACTTTGCCCTTGTGAGGGTCAGCTCAAGGTGCTTCGGGCCTGTGGCGTCAACGGTGATGTAGGGCAGATTGATATCGGATGAGGTTACGCCGGAGAGCTCGATCTTGGCCTTCTCGGCGGCCTCCTTGAGTCTCTGCATGGCCATTCTGTCGGAATGGAGGTCGATACCGTTTGACTTCTTGAACTCGGAAACTATCCAGTCCATTATCCTCTGGTCAAAATCATCGCCGCCGAGGTGGTTGTTGCCGGCAGTAGCGAGAACCTCCTGAACGCCGTCACCCATTTCGATGATAGAGACGTCGAACGTGCCGCCGCCGAGGTCGTAAACCATGATCTTCTGATCCTCTTCCTTGTCGATACCGTACGCAAGAGCCGCAGCCGTTGGCTCGTTGATTATTCTCTTGACCTCGAGGCCGGCGATCTTACCGGCGTCCTTGGTCGCCTGACGCTGAGCGTCCGTGAAATACGCGGGAACGGTGATAACGGCCTCAACGACCTTATCGCCGAGATATGCCTCCGCGTCCGTCTTCAGCTTCTGAAGTATCATTGCGGAGATCTCCTGCGGAGTGTACTTCTTATCGTCGATGGAAACTCTGTAATCACTGCCCATCTGGCGCTTGATCGATGACACCGTTCTGTCCGGATTGGTGATGGCCTGTCTCTTTGCGACCTGGCCGACCATTCTCTCACCGTTCTTGCCGAAAGCAACTACCGACGGAGTTGTTCTTGCACCTTCCGCGTTGGCGATAACCACAGGCTCGCCGCCCTCGATAACGGAAACGCATGAATTTGTTGTACCTAAATCAATACCTATAACCTTTGACATAATAATTCCTCCTGTATTCAGTATATGTATTTTATTCTAAATCAGTTTGCCACCGCGACCATAGCGGGGCGAATGATTTTGTCACCTGTCTTATAACCCTTTTGAAGCACCTTATCTATTGTATTCTCGGGCGCTTCATCATTCTGAGAATGCATGACCGCGTTGTGGATGTTGGGGTCAAACTCGTCCCCAACCTCGCCGAAAGCCTCGACTCCGAGCTTTTTGAACGTCTCCGAAAACTGCCTGTAGGTCATTTCAACGCCTTTTTTGTAATCCTCAAATCCGGCGTCGGCGTTCTCAAATATCCTGTCGAAATTATCCGCCGTGGCAAGCAGCTCTTTGATGATGGAGGCCTTGCTCTCCACGTAGATAGCGTCCTTCTCGCGCTGGGAGCGTTTGCGGAAATTGTCGTATTCCGCCGCCACACGCAGAAGCTGATCGCTCTTTTCGTCAAGCTGCTTTTTGAGCTTTTCCAGCTCGCCGTCCTCTTTTTTCTCCTCCGGGACGGAAGCTTCGGTCTTTTCCTCCTCGGGCTTTTCGAGAACGGCTTCCTCTGTATTTTCAACCTCAGGCTCTTTTGCTTTTTTCGCCTTTGCCATCAAATCATTCCTTTCATTCTTCATTCAATATCCGCGTAATGATTTTTCCGACCAGATCGGAAAGATATCTGACGCTCGGTATCAGCTCGGCGTAATCTATTCGCGTGGGGCCGATGATACCTATCGAGCCGCGCTTGTCGCCGTCTACATTGTATTTTGCCATTATCACGCTCGATTTTTCAAGCTGCTTGAATTTATTTTCGCTGCCTATGCGAACGTCGACGCCGTCCCTGCTCTCGGCAAGTATCCTGCTCAGCGGTTCGTCACGCCTTAAAAAATCCAGCAGCTCGTGGGCGGTATGGCCGTAATCGCTGTCGTGGTGCAGAATGTTCGACTGACCCTCCAGCATGACCGAGGTCCGCTCGGATTCGATTATCAGATCGGACAGAGTGGTCACGAACGGGATCATTGCCAGTGCGTCCGATCCTGCCGAAGCCACAACCGTCTGCACGGTCGCCGCGTCGATCTCGTCAAGGGGGAGGCCGATGAATGCGGACTTGACTATATTATAAAACTTCTCCAGCAGAGAAGAGTTGAGGTCGGTGTCGCTCCTGCAGACCCGGCTCTTGATTATACCGTTGGACGTGAGCAGAACTATCATGCCCGTCCGTGAGCCTATCGGAACGAATTCAACCCTTTTGACCCGGGCGTCTTTGCCTGACATGATCGTTGAAACCGTGGCGCAATTAGTAAGCTCCGCGAGGAATTCGCCCGCCTTGGATATCACTCCCTCGGGGCTTGCGTTTTTAATCGAAACGCCTGCCTCGATCCTGCGCTTGAGCGAATCGTCCAGCTTGCGGTCGCCCATGAGATGGTCGACGTAGTACCTGTACCCTTCCGTGGTCGGCACCCTGCCCGCCGAGGTGTGGGGCTGATCGAGCAGACCCATGCCTGCAAGCTCCGCCATCTCGTTCCTGATAGTTGCGGATGAAACGGAAATATCGAGCGCGGACTGCAAAAACTTGGAGCCGACCGGCTCGCCCGTTTTGATGTACTGTTCAACAACGGCAGCAAGTATCTTCTGTTTTCTCGGACTCAGCTCCATTTTCTCACCGCCTTATTAGCACTGTTAGCACTCAAATTGTCCGAGTGCTAACTTACATTAATACTATACAACCGGTTTGCCGTTTTGTCAATGGTTTAATTGTGAATTCTTTGTTAACTTTGGAAATAATTGCCTCCCTTTTCTCCCACGGCGCAATAAAGAGCGGGACTTTTTGAATTTTAATATTGAAATTACCTGTCACTTGATATATAATTAATTAAGAAGAATGAGTAATTATGGCTTTTTCCAAAGAGATATATCAATTTATGCATTGAAAAAACAGGAAGGTGCATCACGAATGAAGATAAAAAGAGCAGTATCGCTTATACTCATCGCCGTGTTCCTGACCGGCACGCTTAGCGCCTGCGGCATCAAAAAGCTCTCGCTCAAAAACGTTCCGGGCGGCTCGGCTTCTGCCGAGAGCACGTCGGGCGGCGAAGCAGACCCGGCGGAAGGCCTTGATACCACCGCCGCGCCCGTAAGCGGAGACAGCGGCTCGGGTGATTCCTCTTATTCCGGCGGCTCGGGCGGCTCGGCGGATTCCGGAAGCTCGGGCGGCTCCGGCTCAAGAGTGGTATACAGAAAGGTGAACTCCGGCGGTTCGTCAGGCTCATCCGGTTCATCCGGTTCATCCGGCAGCGAAGAGGGTACGACCGCGACAACCAAGGCCACCACCTCAGCCCCTCCCGAAGAAAACCCGAGGGCAAAGGCAATATTGAACTCGGTAAAGCTCAACCCCATGCCCACGAACTGCCCCGAGGTGGACGAGCTTGTGAACTCGATACTCGACAGCATATTCACGCCGGGTATGTCGAATTATCAGAAGGCGCGCGCCATTGAAAACTATATGGTTCAGAACATCGTCTACGGCGCCCCCAAATTCACCAGATCCTTTGAGATGCCCAATTATTATTCAAAGTACGACCGCGACCTCGCAGTGAGGGCATATGCCACCCTCTCGCAGAAAACGGGATGGTGCATCGACTTTGCCTCCGCATTTACAGTACTCGCGCGGGCAGCCGGCTTTGAATGCTTCCGAGAAGAAGGCGGCTGGGAATACACCGAGGGCAAATACGCATACCATGCGTGGAATCTGATCCGCATTAACGGCAAGATGTATTTCTTCGACTGTGAAAAGGATTACCGCCTTTCAAACGGCAAGGCTACGAGATACCTCTATTTCTGCCTTGACAATTATCCCGAATTCAAGGGCAGCTACACCTACCTCACCTTCAGCGGATTCAAGTGCAGCTGAGACTGTCGATAAAGGCGTAAGGCCGCTTGCATATAGAACAATAAAAAAATACCGCAAAGCTTACTGTGATCGAGCATAGGGGAGGGCTTCCACGCCCTCCCGTCCGACTTTATAAATACCATTTTATAACTCACATATAAACCATTGAAGGACAAAACTTTTGATTATCATTGCATATTCGCCGCTTTTCTGATCTCTCACAGCTTCGGGTCAGAGAAAGCGGCGTCTTGCATCCTTTCTCAAAATCTATATACGATACGTTCCGAAAATGGTTTTTCGTCGCGCATCAACGCGCATATCAGATTCGTACCGATATGCGCGTTTTTTATTGTCTTACCCGGTTTTTGTATAAATCTGTCGATTGTTTTTTCAAGGTTTCTCAATAATACAGTCAAATACCCTTGAATTTTATTTATCTGTTTGGTAAAATATAAAAATGTATAAGAGTAAGTATGCCGTTTCGGATCAAAAGGAGGGTGCGTCTGAATGAACGCCGAAAAAAACGGGATAAACGATGTGCCGCTCTATCTTTTCCATCAGGGCAGCAACGCTAAAGCATATGAATTTTTAGGCGCACACCGCCGCGGAGACAAGGTGGTCTTCCGCGTTTGGGCTCCCCACGCCGCGGCCGTCAGCGTCACAGGCGATTTCAACGGCTGGAGCCGCGACGCCGCTCCAATGAAAAAGCTTGAGGACGGCTCGATATTTGAGGCTGAGGTCGAGAACGTAAATGTTTACGACAATTACAAGTACTGCATAGTCACCCCCGACGGCAGGATCATTTACAAGGCCGACCCCTACGCCTTTCACGCTCAGACCCGGCCTGATACCGCGTCCAAATTCTATGACATAGAGGGCTATGAGTGGCATGACGGCGAATGGCTCGCAAAGCGTAAAAAGACGGATATCTATTCCTCACCCGTAAACATATATGAGGTACACGCAGGGTCGTGGAAGCGGCACGCGGACGGCAACTTCCTCTCATATCGTCAGCTTGCGGACGAGCTGATAAAATATGTTTCGGATATGGGGTACACTCATATTGAGATGCTTCCCGTCTGCGAGTATCCGTTCGACGGCTCGTGGGGTTATCAGGTCACCGGCTACTTTGCCCCGACCTCGCGCTACGGCACTCCGGAGGACTTCATGTACCTTGTGGACAAATGCCACAGCGCGGGTATTGGAGTTATTCTTGACTGGGTCCCAGCTCATTTCCCGAAGGACGCGCACGGGCTTTACGAATTTGACGGCGAGCCCTGCTACGAATACGGCGACGAGCTGAAAAAAGAACACATCCAGTGGGGAACAAGAGTTTTTGACTACGGCAAAAACGAGGTCAGGAGCTTTCTGACCTCGAGCGCGATGTTCTGGCTGGACAAGTATCACATAGACGGCCTGCGTGTGGACGCCGTGGCCTCGATGCTCTATCTCGATTACGGCAGAGAAAACGGAGCATGGCTCCCCAATAAATACGGCGGCAACGAAAACCTTGAGGCAGTCGATTTCCTGAAGCAGCTCAACACCTCCATCTTCCGCGAATACGGCGACGTGATGATGATAGCCGAGGAGAGCACCTCATGGCCGCTCGTTTCAAAGCCCGTCAGCGACGGAGGGCTCGGCTTCAACTTCAAATGGAACATGGGCTGGATGAACGACTGTGTAAGATATTTTTCCCTCGATGGTTATTTCAGAAAATTCAATCATGACAATCTCACCTTCTCGTTTTTCTACGCTTTTTCGGAAAACTTCATACTCCCGATATCGCATGACGAGGTGGTTCACGGCAAGTGCTCGCTGATAAGCAAGATGCCCGGCAGCTATGAGGAAAAGTTTGCCGGAGTGCGCTCTTTCATGGGTTACATGGCGGCTCATCCCGGGAAAAAACTGATGTTCATGGGGCAGGAGTTCGGCCAGTTTATCGAGTGGAATTACAAGCAGGGGCTCGATTGGCTGCTGCTCGACTATGATATGCACCGAAAGCTGAATGAATATGTCAAGGCGCTCAATGAATTCTACAAGGCAAATTCTCCGCTGTGGGAGATAGATTATGACTGGAGCGGCTTTAAATGGATAAGCAGCGACGACTCGGACAATTCCGTTATCGCTTTTACCCGCACCGACCGAAAGGGCAGATACATCGTCGCCGTCTTCAACTTTACGAACGTTTTCCGGCACGATTATAAGATCGGCGTGCCCGAGAGCGGAACATACACCGTCGTATTCAATTCCGATGAGGAACGCTACGGCGGAAGCGGAGAGGGCGTTTCCGGCAAGGTTGTCAGCGAGGCAGGCGCAATGCACGGATTTGATAATCACATCTCCCTCGAGCTGGCGGGGATGAGCGCGGTATATCTTCGCATGACGCGCAGGAAGCCCGCCGCTAAGAAGAATATAAAATCAAAAACAGATAAGCGTTCAGATAAATAAACCTCTGAACATTCGACGCGTTCAGATCGTGATAATCTTTTTGCAAGATATGACGGAAAAAGATCACGCAAGGTGAATGCATGAGAATTTGAAGAGGTGACCAAATAATAAAGGAGGCCTGCAAATGTCACGCAAGCAGGAGAGTATAGCAATGCTTCTTGCAGGCGGCCAGGGAAGCCGTCTGGGAATCCTGACCAAAAATATAGCGAAGCCTGCCGTCCCGTACGGGGGCAAATACAGGATCATAGATTTTCCTTTGTCAAACTGTGTGAATTCGGGGATTTACACGGTCGGCGTGCTGACGCAGTATCAGCCGCTTGAGCTGAATGATTATATAGGCAACGGACAGGCGTGGGACCTTGACCGCGCCAACGGCGGAGTACACATCCTGTCGCCCTATCAGCAGATAGAGGGAACTGAGTGGTACAAGGGCACGGCAAACGCGATATATCAGAATATCAACTTTATCGACCGTTACGATCCGGAATACGTTCTCATCCTTTCGGGCGACCATATATACAAGATGGATTATTCCAAAATGATCTCCTATCACAAGGAAAAGAACGCCGACTGCACGATAGCCATGCTCGAGGTGCCGTGGGAGGAGGCTCCGCGCTTCGGCCTGATGCTCGTCAACGACGACGGCTCAATTTCCGAGTTTGAAGAAAAGCCCGAAAGCCCGAGATCCAACAAGGCCTCGATGGGCGTATATGTATTCAGCTGGAAAAAGCTCAGGCAGTACCTGTCAGACGACGAGGCAGACCCGGATTCCTCAAACGACTTCGGCCACGACGTGATACCAAAAATGCATGAGAACGGCGAAAGGCTCTTTGCCTATGCCTTCGACGGGTACTGGAAGGACGTCGGCACGATAGACAGCCTCTGGGAGGCCAACCTCGACCTGCTCAATCCCAAGGTCGATCTCGACCTGACGGATCCGGGCTGGAAGATATATTCAAAGAATCCCGTCACCTGTCCCCACTATGCGGCGGACGGCGCAAAGATACAGAATTCAATGGTAGCAGAGGGCTGTGAGATAGCCGGCGAGATAGATTTTTCCGTGCTTTTCGCCAACGTCAAAGTGGAAAAGGGCGCGGTGGTCAGGGACTCCATAATCATGCCGAACAGCGTGATACGCTCCGGCGCGGTCGTCCAGTATGCCATTGTCGCCGAGGACGTTGAGATAGAGAGCGGCGCGACCGTCGGCAGGCGTCCCGAATCCATGCAGAATATCGACGAATGGGGAGTTTCCGTAGTCGGCGCCGGAGTCAGGATCGGCAAAGATACCGTAGTGCCGCCCAAGGCAATGATCGACACGGATATCGGGGAGGCGTAAGCATGAGAGCAAACAATGTACTCGGACTTGTTTTTCCAAACACATATGACAGCTGCTTGAAGGATATGACCTCTGTTCGTGCTATGGCGTCCGTCCCCTTCGGCGGCAGATACCGCATTATAGATTTCCTGCTCTCCGCCATGGCAAACTGCGGCATGAGCAAGATCGGAATAATCACAAAGAGCAATTATCAGTCGCTGATGGATCACATCGGCAGCGGCAGGTCGTGGGATCTTGCCCGCAAAAAGGGCGGCGTGTTCATTCTCCCGCCGTTCAATTCGACAAACACCGGCATTTACAACGGCAAGATCGAGGCGATATCGGGAGTTCTCAACTTCCTTGACCACAACAATGAGGAATACGTCCTGATGGCCGACGGCAATACGGTCGCCAGCCCCGATTTTTCCGCTATGTTTGCTTATCACGAGCAGAAGGGCGCGGACATCACAATTGCTTGCGCTCACGGCAGAACTCCCGAAACAGACGGAGCGAACGTATTCGACTTTGACGAAGACGGAAGAATAACCTCCATCATACGCGGAGGCGTTTCAAGCAGCGCTGACTATTCCCTGGGCTTCATACTTATGCGCAAATCCCTGCTCGAGCTGCTAATACGCGAGGCGGTGTCGCAGAGTATGCGCTCCTTCACCGAGGATATCCTGCGCCGCAACCTGAGCCATCTGAAAATCTACGGCTACAGGCTCGGAGGCTTTATCAGGGTTCTCGACAGCATCGGGAGCTATTTTGAAGCGAACATGGCTCTGCTCGATTCCGAAAACCGCCGCGAGCTGTTCTCTTCACAGCCCGTTTATACCAAGGTCAAGGACGACGTGCCGGCGATATACGGCCTTGATTCCGACGTTTCAAACTCGCTGATAGCCGACGGCTGTGTCATTGAGGGCAAGGTAATAAACAGCGTCCTCTTCCGCGGAGTGCATATCGGCAAGGGCGCGGTAGTCAGAAACTGCATACTCATGCAGAACACCTTTGTCAGCGACAGGGACGAGCTCAACTGCGTTATCGCCGATAAAAGCGTAATAATAAAACCGAAAAAGACTCTCTCGGGAGATAAAAATTTCCCACTGTATATAGGTAAAGAGACAGTTATCTGATTCTTCACAAGGAGTGACGTATATGAAAGTTTTATATGCAGCCTCGGAGGCTCTGCCGTTCATCATGAGCGGCGGACTCGGCGACGTGGCAGGCTCGCTGCCCAAGGCTCTGCGCAAGAGGCTCATCGGCTGCCGCGTGGTGCTCCCTCTGTATGACACCATTCCGTCTGAGCTAAAGGAGAATATGACGTTCATAACTCACATTTCCGTGCCCGTAGCCTGGAGGCGGCAATACTGCGGCATCTTCGAGGCAAAGGCCAACGGAGTTATATACTATCTGCTCGACAACCAGTACTATTTCAAGCGCGGCTCCATGTACGGCCACTACGACGACGCGGAAAGATTCGCATTCTTCGCCCGCGCGATACTCGAGATAATACCCTACATCGATTTCAAGCCCGACATCATCCACTGCAACGACTGGCAGACGGCGCTCACACCGGTCTACTACTCCGCAATGTACGCAAATTCACCGGGCTATGAAAACATCAAGACGATTTTCACTATCCACAATATACAATACCAGGGCGTCTACGGCATGGAGCTGCTTGAGGACGTGCTCGGCATCCCCGCCGACAAGTCCGCCCTGATTGAATACGACGGCTGCGTGAACTTTATGAAGGGCGCTATTGAGTGCGCCGACAGGATCACAACCGTCAGCCCCTCCTATGCGGACGAGATACTCGACCCGTGGTACAGCCACGGCCTCGATTCCATCCTCAACGACAGACGATACAAGCTCAGCGGCATCCTCAACGGGATAGACACGGAGCTTTACGACCCCGCGACCGACGGCTGTATCAAGGCAAATTACAGCGCGGAGGACCTCTCGGGCAAGGCTGTCGACAAGCAGGAGCTTCAGAGCATATTCGGTCTGCCCGTCAGAGCCGACGTACCCGTTTTCGGCATGGTAACAAGGCTGGTATCGCACAAGGGGCTCGATCTTATCAAGGCGATCCTCCGGGAGCTGCTTTCCACCGCAGAGATGCAGCTTGTCATCCTCGGCTCGGGCGACTATGAGTACGAGAGCTTTTTCAGAGAGATAGCCTCGGAATTCCCGGAAAAGGTCGGGCTTCGCCTCGGCTTCATTCCGGAGCTCGCGCGCAAGATCTACGCCGGCAGCGATATGTTCCTTATGCCGTCAAAGAGCGAGCCGTGCGGCCTCTCCCAGATGGTGGCTCTGCGCTACGGCTCAATACCGATAGTCCGCGAAACAGGCGGCCTGCGCGACACAGTTACAGACTGCGGCGACGGCAAGGGCAACGGCTTCACCTTCAAGAGCTACAACGCCCACGATATGCTCGACGCCATAAGGCGCGCCCTGACACTCTACTACAACGGCGACCGCAAGGCGCTGACCCTGCGCGCCCTCGCCTGCGATTACAGCTGGGGCCGCTCGGCAAACGCTTATATCAAGCTCTACAAATCACTGCTGAAGGGATAATCACATGAAATCATACTACATACA
>JAFSXA010000218.1 GCA_017450135.1 Clostridia bacterium
ACAGCGTGGATTCGTATATCGCGAGGCTTGTCGCAAAGGGCTACAAGATCGCCATCTGCGAGCAGACCGAGGATCCGGCGCTTGCTAAGGGCATAGTAAAGCGCGAAGTCATCAGGGTCATCACCCCCGGCACCGTTATTGAGAGCAATATGCTCGACGAATCAAAGAACAATTATCTCTGCTGTATCTATCTCAAGGGCAATTCCGCGGGTATCTGCTTTGCGGACGTCTCCACAGGCGAGGTGAGCCTGACTCAGATAGATTCCGGCTCCGTCGGCGCAAAGCTTGTCAACGAGCTGGGCAAGTTCATCCCGGCTGAGATCCGTTACAACGCCGAGACCGCCGAGTGCGTCAGGGTGAGGGACTATATACGTTCGCGCTCCGAATGCACCGCGGACAAGTACGACGAGGACAGGATAACCTATGATTTCAGCCGCGATATCATCACGTCCCATTTCAAAAAGAGCCTGACCGAGCTCGGGATCGCAGAGAGCCGCGAGGCGGTCTGCGCCCTCGGCGCGGCGCTGGATTATCTTACCGAGGTCCAGAAGAGCGGGCTTGAAAACATACGCGATATAGATTTTTATTCGGACAGCAGGTTTATGAAGCTCGATATTTCCTCGCGCAGGAACCTTGAGCTGACCGAGACCATGAGGAACCGTGAAAAGCGCGGCTCGCTGCTGTGGGTGCTCGATAAGACCAAAACCGCTATGGGCAAGCGTCTTATCAGGAGCTGGCTTGAGCAGCCTCTTGTAAATCTCGCCCGTATCACCAAAAGGCACAACGCGGTAGCTGAGCTTCACGATGACGCCGTGCTCCGCGGCGATCTGACCGAGGCTGTCTCCGGCATAGGGGATATGGAGCGCCTGATGGCGAGGATAGTTTATGAGACGGCAAACGCCAGGGAGCTGCGCGCTCTGCTTGCCGCCGCGCAGAGGCTGCCGGCGGTCAGGAACAGGCTTGAGGGCTGCAGATCAGCTATGCTCAGCGAGATATACAGGGATATAGATCTGCTCGAGGATATCGCGGAGCTTATTGAAAGCTCAATTGACAAAGAGCCTCCCTTCACGGTACGTGAGGGCGGCATGATAAGGGACGGCTTCAACGATGAGCTTGACGAGCTGAGAAAGATAGTCAGCAACGGCAAGGGCTTCATAGCCGCAGTTCAGCAGACGGAGCAGGAGAAGACGGGGATCAAAAAGCTCAAGATAGGCTACAACAGGGTGTTCGGCTATTATATCGAGGTCCCGAACGCCTTCAGGGAGCTTGTTCCCGAAGATTATATACGCAAGCAGACTCTCGCCAACTGCGAGAGATATATCACCGGAGAGCTGAAGGATCTTGAAGCCAAGGTTCTCGGCGCTCAGGACAGGATAGTAAAGCTCGAATATGAGATCTTCGTTCAGGTCAGAAGCCGTACGGCGGCGGAGCTTTACAGGATACAAAAGACAGCCAGAGCGGTTGCGGCGCTGGACGCCCTGTGCTCTCTGGCTCAGGTCGCGGCGGAGAACAACTACGTCTGCCCCGAGATGACGGACGGCAGCGAGATAATCATTAAGGACGGCAGGCATCCTGTCGTCGAGAAGATGATGAAGAATTCTCCGTTCGTGCCGAATGACGCCATGCTCGACTGCGGTGAGAACAGGTGCGCCATAATCACCGGCCCCAACATGGCGGGTAAATCGACATTTATGCGTCAGGTCGCTCTGATCGCCCTTATGGCGCAGTGCGGCAGCTTTGTCCCTGCGGCGAGCGCAAGGCTCGGCATTGTGGACAGCATCTTCACGCGGGTCGGCGCTTCGGACGATCTTGCCTCCGGCCGGTCCACGTTCATGGTGGAGATGAGCGAGGTTGCCGCCATTCTCAAAAACGCGACCTCAAAGAGCCTGCTGATCCTCGATGAGATCGGCAGAGGCACCTCGACCTTTGACGGAATGAGCATAGCCCGCGCGGTGCTCGAATTCGCTGCGGACAGGCGCAAGCTGGGCGCAAAGACGCTTTTTGCCACCCACTACCATGAGCTCACGGAGCTTGAGGGCGAGATCGAGGGCGTAAAGAACTACAATATTTCCGTTAAAAAGCGCGGAGATGATATCACGTTTTTAAGAAGGATAGTCCGCGGCGGAGCCGACGGCAGCTACGGCGTTGAGGTCGCAAAGCTCGCCGGAGTTCCGGATTCCGTCGTAAACAGGGCAAAGACCATATTGAAGGAGCTTGAATCCGGGGAAGCGGTGAGGATAATCAGAGAGCCTGCCGAAACATCGGCGGACGGCCAGATATCCTTCACCTCGGACGCCGGCTCAAATTTGATCAAAAGACTCAAGGATATCGACGTTGAGACGCTGACTCCGATAGAGTCGATGAAACTGCTTTATGATCTGGTGAATGAAGCAAAGACACTCTAAAGAGGTGAACAAGGTTGCCGGAGATCAATGTACTGCCAAAGAGCATAGCGGAGCTGATAGCCGCCGGAGAGGTCGTCGAAAGACCTGCCTCGGTGGTCAAAGAGCTGATGGAAAACGCCGTTGACGCCGGCGCCGACAAGATAACGATCGAAATACAGCGCGGAGGCATCTCATCCATCAGGATAACAGACAACGGCTGCGGAATAGACCGCAATAACGTCAGGAAGGCCTTCGTAAGCCACGCCACGAGCAAGATATCCGGCGCGGAGGATCTCAACTCGATCTACACCCTCGGCTTCCGCGGCGAGGCTTTAGCCTCCATTGCGGCGGTATCAAGGGTCGAGATGATGACGAGGACGGCCTCGGAGCAGATCGGGACACGGTATGTCATAGAGGGCGGCGAAGAGGTGCTCATTGACGACGCAGGCTGTCCCGTGGGCACGGTGATCATAGTCAGAGACCTTTTTTACAATACCCCGGCGAGGATGAAATTTCTCAAAAAGGATGTCAGCGAGGCCAACGCCGTCGCCGGTGTGGTCGACAGGATAGCCCTGTCGCATCCGGAGATAAGCGTCAGGTTTATCCGCGACGGCAAGAGCGTACTGCTGACCTCGGGCGATTCCAAGCTCAAGAGCGCCGTCTATTCCGTTTTCGGCAGGGATTTTTCGGATACCCTTCTGCCTGCCGACTATGAGCTTGACGGGGTCAGGGTGTCCGGCTTCATCTCCAAGCCTTTCAATTCGAGACCGAACAGGAGTATGCAGTTCTTCTTTTTGAACAACAGATACATAAGGACGGGCACCGGCATAGCCGCGCTCGAAGAGGCGTATAAGAATCAGATAATGGTCGGCAAGTTCCCGGCCTGCGTGCTCAATATCAGCATACCTGCACAGGCGGTGGACGTCAACGTGCACCCGGCAAAGACCGAGGTGCGCTTCGAGAATGAGAAAAGGATATTCAACGCGGTCTACTACTGCGCCGTGTCCGCCCTCAACGGGGACACGCAGAGGGTACATGCCGATTTCAAGAGCGGCTTTGCAAAGAACTTTATGCCGGAGCCGCATAAGGGCAAACAGCTCAGGATATACGAGCGTCAGCTTGAATCAGCTTCAAAGCAGGATTTCTGGAAACACGAGAGCGCGGAGAGCTTCCGCAGTGATGATAAACCTGAGAAAACCGCAGTGACCTTCAACAACCCCGTGAAGGTTTCAAGGCTGGATGACTTTCCGGATCTTTTGGATAAGGCTCGGCCCAAGCCTGTAAACTCCGAACCGGAGGAGGATAAAGCTCCCGTTGAAGCCGAACCGGCTGTTGAGCAGAAGACGGCTCAGGAGGACGTACCTGTGCAGATCGAGCCCTTCAGGGTCATCGGCGAGGCGTTCAGAACATATATAATCGTCCAGCAGGGCGAGAAGCTTCTTATAGTAGACAAGCACGCGGCGCATGAACGTATGCTCTTTGAAAAGTTCAAGGCAAACCGCGGTTCAATAGAAACTCAGATCATGCTCACACCCGTGACCGTGACTCTCGGCAAGGAGGATTACGCTGCCGTGCTCGAGAATACGGACGTGCTCTCCGAGGCCGGATACGCGGTCGAGGATTTCGGCGGGGGCACGGTGGTCGTCAGCGAATGCCCCACGGCGGTGGCTGACGCGGACATAGGCTCCGTTATCATGGAGCTTGCCGGCTGTCTTGCCGAGAACCGTACTCAGCTCGTCCCCGAAAAGCTGGACTGGATCTATCATTCCACCGCCTGCAGAGCCGCAATCAAGGCGGGCGACAGCACCACTGATCACGAGCTTGATGCTTTTGTCAAAGAGCTGCTCGAAAACCCAGATATCCGCTACTGTCCGCACGGCAGACCGGTGCTCATAGAGCTGACCAGGCGCGATATAGAAAAGAATTTCGGAAGATAAAGAGGTTCGTAATGGATAAGATTCCCGCAGTTGCCATAGTCGGCCCCACTGCGTCCGGCAAAACCGGACTCGCGGTAGAGCTGGCGCTGAAATTCGGCGGCGAGGTGATATCGGCGGATTCCATGCAGATATATGAGGGCCTCGATATAGCGTCCGCAAAGCCGACCGGGGAGGAAATGAGGGGAGTCAGGCACCACATGATGGGCGTTGTTCCCGTCGACTCTGATTTCAGCGTTGCGGATTACTGCGCGGCCGCGGCGGAGTGCATCTCCGACGTGCACTCGCGCGGAAAACTGCCGATAGTCGCAGGCGGCACGGGGCTTTATGTTGATACCCTGCTTGACAATATAAGGCTCTCCGAGGCTCCCGTATCGCCCGAGCTTCGCCGCAGTCTTATGCTCAGAGCCGAGACCTCCGGCGCCGATGAGCTGCTCTCCGAGGTGGCGGCGGCCGATCCGGAGTACGCGGCAAAGCTCCATCCGAACGACGTCAAGCGCATTGTCAGAGCGCTCGAGCTTATGCATACTACGGGAATGACGATGACTCAGCAGTATATCGCTTCGCGCGCTTCGTCGCCGTACAACACGCTCTATATCGGGCTCGACGCCGAGGATCGCGGCTTTCTGTATCAGCGGATAAACTCCAGGGTGGACGTGATGCTCGAAAACGGCCTCGAGGACGAGGCGCGGGAATACCTCTCATACGGCTATTCCGGAACTTCCTCGCAGGCGATTGGATACAAGGAGCTCAAGCCTTTTATCGACGGTGAAATGAGCCGCGATGAGGCGGTCGAGAGACTCAAACGCTCCACAAGGAATTACGCCAAGCGCCAGCTGACGTGGTTCAGAAGAAACAGAAGAATAAACTGGCGGTATATTGACAAATATCAAAGGAAGGAACAGCTCTTTGAGGAGGCTTTTGCTCTGACGGAAGCCTTTCTGAGCGGGAATCAATGATGAAAAAGCGTTGGACGGTGATAGCTTCCGCCGTAGTGATAACCCTTATATTTTTCTATCTTTTCCATGAGGTTTTTATAAATAACGTTTCTCGTTATGAGACTCAGACCGCGCTTGAATCGACCGTTCAGGATACCGTCGACGTCAAGGCCTTCATCGTGCGCGACGAGGAGTATATCTCCGGCAATCAGCAGGAGACCGTCGTCCCCCTTGTTCCCGACGGTCAGAGGGTCGCGAGCGGCGACGCTGTGGCTCGGGTCTGTAAATCGGAAAAGGACGCCGCAAATTATTCCGAGCTGCTTGCCGATCGCGCCATGCTTGAACGGTACACCGATCTGAGCACGCAGACGGAGCTGAACGCCCTCGATATCGAGAAGCTGAACAGAGAGATCGACGAGCGCTTCACGGAGATATTAAGGCTGGCCGGGCATTCGGATTATACCGGGCTCAACGGGCGCGTGGCTGATCTTGAGGACAAGCTCGCCAGCAAGCAGGTGGTCTCCACAGGCTCCATAGATCTTTCGGGCAGGATGGCCGCTCTTAAAAGCAGGATCAGCGAGCTTGAGACCATGAACATCGGCACTAGGGACGTGGAGGCTCCGGGCTCCGGATATTATATCAGCAATACAGACGGCTACGAGAACACGCTGAAATATGACGATATCGAGAACATCACGGTCTCAAAGGTGCTCGACGCCCTCGATGCAAAGCCCTCGCAGGCTCCGGACAACCTCGGCAAGATCGTAGGCAGCTACAAGTGGTACATTGCCGCCGTGGTCGACAGCAAGTATTCCTCGCAGTTTGAAAACGGAAAAAGCTTTAAGATAAACATACCCCGCTACGGGCTCGAGAACGTACCTGTACAGGTCCATTATAGCTGCAAAGCCGAGGACGGGAAGATGGCGGTCGTGTTCTCCTGCAATCTTATGGACGAGGTTTACGCCAATATGCGCGTTGAAAATATAGAGATAGTGATGAAGGAATACACGGGCTACAAGATAAGCAGTGCGGCGCTGAGAAGCGAGAAAAATTCAAAGAATGAGGATATCAGCGTTGTGTACGTTATCAGGTCAAGCATAATGAACGTCCGCAAGGTCGAGATCGTAGCGGATAAGGGCGACTATGTTATCGTCAGTGAGAATACGCAGAAGGACGGAAGCTTTAAGCCCGTCAGCCTCTACGACGAGGTTATTGTGAAAGGCAGGGATCTTGAAGATGGAAAAAGCGTATATTGACGCCCGTTTTGCCGATATCGGAGAAAACTATAAGAGGTTAAAGGACGATATCGCCGAAGCCGCCGTCAGAAGCGGCAGACAGCCCGGGGACGTCAGGCTTATGGGAGTCACCAAAACGGTCGAAAGCATATATATCAACCACGCCCTGAGCCTCGGCATCGACCTCATAGGCGAGAACAGGGTACAGGAATACCTCGGCAAGAGGGATGAGCTGCAGCTTGACGGGGTCGAAAAGCATCTTATCGGCCATTTGCAGACTAATAAGGTCAGACAGATAGTCGGTCAGGTCGATATGATAGACGGCGTCGACAGCGTAAAGCTTGCACGGGAGATAAGCAAGGCGTCGGCAAAGAAGGGTCTCGAAACGGATATCCTGGTAGAGATTAATATCGGAAACGAGGACAGTAAATTCGGGATAGATCCGGCGGCGCTGATCGAGACGATAGATGAAATTTCCGGAATAGAAAATATACACATCAGGGGTCTGATGGCGATCCCCCCGATTAACGATGACGACAAAAAAAACCGCATTTTTTTCGCGAATATGTATAAATTATTCCTTGACATAAGAGACAAAAAATTGGATAATGTAAATATGGATATTTTGTCCATGGGAATGTCCGGCGATTTCGTAAACGCGATACTCGAGGGCTCAACCATGGTCAGAGTAGGATCATCCCTCTTCGGCAGAAGAGTATATTAATTAAGGAGGGCTTAGAATGAGCTTGGTAAATAAATTCAAGAATTTTTTCAATATGTCCGAGGAAGAGTATCTTGACGACGTCGATATGGAAGACAGCGACGTCGACGACGATTATGACGAGACTTCAGGCAGCGATTTCGGCTTCGGTCGTTCACAAAAACAGGAAAGCAATTCAAGGAGTAAGGTGGTAGAAATGAGAAACGCTTCATCCATGTCATCTTCAGGCTCTGCAAAGGCCCATGTGGTTTTTGAAAAGCTTGACAGCTTCCGCGACGTGGGCTCCGTTGCGGACATCCTCAATGAAAAAAGGATAGTTATTCTTAATCTTGAGACCTGTCCCCACGACGAATCGCAGAGGGTTCTGGATTTTCTGACCGGCGTTGCCTATGCCAACAACGGCGACATCAAGCGCGTTGCAGGCAGGGCGTATATAATAACTCCGTACAATGTACCGCTTACCGGCGATCTTCTTGACGAGGTGGATCAGTCGGAATATTGATCGTATATCAAATAATGTTTAAAATACAGGAGGATTATTACAATGCTTACACCGTCAAAAATCAAAAACCATCATTTTGAAGCCTCCGGGAGAAACTCATACAAGTCCGAATCTGTCGATTCCTTCTTTGAGGAGGTCGCCGATTCCTATGAGCAGATGTTCCGCGAGAACGGAGAGATGTATAAAAAGATAAATCTCCTTGCCGAGAGACTTGAGGAGTACCGCAAGGATGAGGATAATATCAGGGCCGCTCTGCTCACTGCGCAGAGAATGGCGGATAAGATCACCCGCGAGGCCAAGGAGAAGGCGGACGGCGTGGTTGCCGAGGCCGAGGAGAGAGCTAAAACCACTAACGACGCCACCGACGCGGCGGCTAAAGAGGTAATGGAGAAGGCCGCTTACCGCGCCCAGTCTTTGATAGACGAGGCTCAGAAGCAGGCGGAAAAGATCATGTACGACGCGACCCACGATTCCAGGGAGGCCGCTGTAACCGCACACGATCAGATGATAAAGCAGGAAGCCGCCCTCGAAATGATGAAGAAGGAAGTCACGAGATTCAAGACCATGATCCTCGATATGTATACTGAGCAGTTCGATCTCATCGACAAGCTCCCCGAGTATGCGTTCACCGAGGCTCAGGAGGAACCCGCTCAGCAGGAGCAGGAGGCCGTGACGGAGACCCCCGTGAATGAAACTTCCGTGGACGAGGCCGCAGCTCAGGAGACTGAGGAGCACAGCGGACAGCAGGAGCCGGAACAGGAGGAGGCCGTCGCGGAGCCCGAGGAGGAGATCCCGGCTGAGCCCGACGTCAGAGACGCGAACAGCATGGACGTCGAGCAGCTCCAGCAGCTCATTGACGATTCCGAGGATACCGATGCAGTTCCCGATTATTCGGCTGACGAGGCTGAGGATGAAGAGGAAGCTTCCGTTGAGTCGGCTGCCGAGGAGAACGTTTACGACGATGAGACGGACGCCGGCGATGAGGAACCCGAGGATTTTGAGGATTATTCGGACGGCGATGCCGGGGATGAGGAGGACTACCGCCCCTTTGAAGAGGAAGAGGACTCCGGGGACGAGACTTACCAGGCTTTTGAAGAGGATGAAGAGTCCGAGGATGAGATATATCAGGCTTTCGGAGAGGATGACGAGTCCTACGAAGAAGCCGGTGAGGCTCAGGAAGAGCCCGACGGCGATGATCAGGCTCCCTCTCAGGAGTATGAGGCGAAGTCGGAGCCCGCGGATATTCCGATCTCACAGATCAAAAATGACGGCGAGCCGAAGAACCCCAACGGCTTCAGGGTCAATTTTGACAATATCAGCGCATATTCATCGGATCAGGTGCTTGATGACGACGACGATGAATTTGACGACGATGATGATGACGACGACGGAGAGGACGGAGGCTTTTCTGCCAAGCTGAAAGGCTTCTTCAGGAAATAAATGACGGTTTTTATATCATTGCTGACGGCGGCTCTGCTTGCCGGAGCCGATCAGCTGCTGAAATATCTTGTCCAGCTCAGGCTTCAGCCGGTGGGTCAGGTCTTGCTGATAGACGGCTTTATCGGGTTGAGATATCTGCGCAACACCGGCGCCGCATTCGGCTCCTTCAGTTCGAGCACGGTGCTGCTCAGCATTTTTACGGCGGCTGTGCTCGCCGTGGGCGTCTACCTGATAGCCGCCGGTAAAATCAAGTCAAAGTATTGTCTTGTCTGCGCGGTATTGATAATCTCCGGCGGACTCGGAAATCTGATCGACAGGGTTTTCCGCGGATATGTGATCGATTACATCGAGGTGCTGTTTACGGATTTTGCCGTATTCAATTTTGCGGACATCCTCGTCACGGTCGGAGCCTTTATGCTTGTCGGTTATGTTATTGCCGATGCGGTAAGGAGCTTCCGCAGCAGGAACTCGGAGGAATCTAAATGAAGACGGTTGTTTTGACTGTCGGTCAGGGTGACGCCGATAAGCGTATAGACAAGGCTGCCACCGATATGCTGCGCAGCGAGTTTTCCCGAGCGCGCATACAGAAGCTGATAGGCTCCGGCGGCCTGCTTGTCAACGGCCGGCCCGTTCTCAAGGGCTATAAGACGGTCGAGGGCGACGTTATCAGCTTTGCCCCTCCAGAGCCTGTGCCGACTAAGGCGCTGCCTGAGGATATACCTCTCGATATAGTCTATGAGGACAACAATCTCCTTGTTGTAAACAAGCCGCGCGGAATGGTGGTCCATCCCGCCTCCGGCAATTACAGCGGCACCCTCGTAAACGCCCTGCTGTACCACTGCGGCGACAGCCTTTCGGGGATAAACGGGGTGATAAGGCCGGGAATAGTGCATAGGATAGATAAAGATACAAGCGGTCTTCTGATAGTCGCCAAGAACGATATGGCGCACATTTCCCTTGCCCGTCAGATAAAGGAACACAGCTTTACAAGAATGTATAAAACGGTCTGCCACGGAGTGTTCGGCGAGCCGGAGGGCACGGTCGACGCGCCGATAGGCAGAAGTTCAAAGGATAGAAAAAAGATGTGCGTGACCCCGAATAATTCAAGGAATGCGGTCACACATTACAGGGTTTTGTCGGATAACGGCAGGTTTTCGTACCTGAACGTCACTCTTGAAACCGGCAGAACACATCAGATAAGGGTTCATATGGCATATATCGGCCATCCTGTCGCGGGAGATCCGGTATACGGCCCTAAGAACGGAGTTACCTCTCTCAACGGCCAGTGTCTGCACGCCGGGCTGATAGGCTTTATCCATCCGGTCACTGGCGAATACATGGAGTTCAGGGCAGAGGTACCCGAATACTTTCAGAGTTTTCTCGATCAACAGCATTTACAAGAATAACGGAGGTGTTTTTTTTGGACACAGAAACCAAAAAGCAGTTACAGATCAAGGCTTGTATGGTTCGTATGGGCGTGATTGAGGGCGTGTTCAACGCAAAATCCGGTCATCCCGGCGGTTCGCTGTCAATAGCGGACATTCTCACATATCTGTATTTTGACCATATGAAGATCGATCCCGCCAACCCGCTGGATGAGGACAGGGACAGACTCGTCCTCTCAAAGGGACACACGGCTCCCGCTCTCTACGCGGCGCTCGCGCACAGAGGCTTTTTCCCTGTTGCAGAGCTCAAGAACCTGCGTAAGCCCGGCGCAATGCTTCAGGGTCATCCCAATATGAAGCTCACTCCCGGCGTCGATATGAGCACAGGCTCGCTCGGCCAGGGTATCTCCACGGCGGTCGGAATGGCTCTCGGCGGAAAGATCGACAATAAGAGCTTCAGAGTTTTTGCCGTTCTCGGTGACGGAGAGATAGAGGAGGGTCAGGTCTGGGAGGCTGCAATGTTCGCCTCCGCCAAGGGACTTGACAATTTGGTGGCAGTAGTCGACAACAATAATCTTCAGATCGACGGCTCTGTCGCAGAGGTCAATTCTCCCTATCCCATTCCGGAAAAGTTCCGTGCCTTCGGCTGGAACGTTATCGAGATTTACGGACATTCCTTCGACGAGATAGACGCTGCCTTCAAGGCGGCGGCGGATTTCAAGGGAAAACCGACTGCAATTATCGCCAAGACCGTAAAGGGCAGGGGCGTTTCATTCATGGAGGATCAGTGCGGTTGGCACGGCAAAGCTCCCGATGCCGGGCAGTATGAGCAGGCTATGGAAGAGCTGAAAGCCAAGCTTAAGGAATTGGAGGCGTAAGATATGGCAGATATTATCAAAACAGCTACGAGAGACGCGTACGGAAAGGCTCTTGTCGAGCTTGGCGAAAGGGACGAGGGACTCATAGTCCTTGACGCCGATCTTGCAGCCGCCACAAAGACGGCTATGTTCAGATCCGCCTATCCGGAAAGATTCTTCGACGCCGGTATAGCCGAGGAAAACCTTGTCGGCGTTGCGGCAGGTCTTTCGACCACCGGACACAAGGTTTTTGCAAGCTCCTTTGCAATGTTCCTCGCAGGACGCGCCTTTGAGCAGGTCAGGAACACTATAGGCTATCCCCATCTTGACGTTAAGCTCGGCGCAACACACGCAGGTATCTCCGTCGGTGAGGACGGCGCAAGCCATCAGTGCTGCGAGGATATCGCGCTTATGAGAACGATACCCGGCATGGTCATCATCAATCCGGCTGACGACGTAGAGGCACGCGCTGCCGTGTTTGCAGCCTATGAATTCGATGGCCCCGTTTATCTGCGCTTCGGCAGACTCGCCGTGCCGAGGATAAACGATCCCGACACGTATAAATTCGAGATCGGCAAGGGCATCGTGCTCCGCGAGGGAGCGGACGTTACGATATCTGCCACCGGTCTGATGGTCAACGAGGCCATCGCGGCCTGCGAAATGCTCGCTGCGGAAGGTATCTCGGCCGAGCTTATCAACATCCATACTATCAAGCCTCTGGATACGGAGCTGATACTTGCTTCTGCCGCAAAGACGGGCGCGATAGTCACGGCTGAGGAGCACAGCGTCATCGGCGGTCTCGGCTCCGCAGTGGCCGAGGCGGTTTGCGAAAGCGCTCCGGTACCCGTATGCAGGGTCGGCGTCGAGGATAAGTTCGGCAGCTCCGGCCCGGCGGTCGAGATGCTTAAAATCTACGGCCTTACGGCTGAGAACATTGCCGATAAAGCCAGGAAAGCGATAGCTCTTAAAAAATAAACGGTAAATATTGCCGCTTCGTTCGCGGAGCGGCAATTTATTCATAAGGTGAAAAAATGAAAGACAGTTTTATTCCCGAAACCCCCGATAACGACGAGGCTCAGACCGTTGACACGTCCGGGCTTTTGTCATTGCGGGGAGAAACGGATGATCTTCAGCCCCTGGAGGAGGTTGACGAGCCCGGGTATGTGGATCTGAATATAAACGATCTCAGTCAGTCCCAGAGCCGGAATGAACAGCATCGCGGTAAGGAAAAGCGTCTGAGCAGCCGTTTAAAGCTTAACATAAACGCTAAGACGGTCGTTCTGATAGCTTCCATACTTTTTGTATGTGCGGCTCTCGGCGTCGGAGCAGGTTTTCTCTTCAACCATCTTGACAGGAACACCGACAGGGTTAAATGCATTTACAGCTCCGACGGCGCCTCGGTCGTTATGCTGTGGAACAAAAAGACCTATCCTCTCGGCAAGACCGGGAAGATCACCGTCACCGACGACGGGAGATATATTTATTTTATCAGAAAATCCGGCGCGGAAAACGGACACGGAGAGCTGAGATGCATCGATACCGGGAGCAAGTCCTCGCTCAGGAAAGAGGGCAGCTTCGTCGACAACAATGTCATCGACTTCTATACGTTAGGTGATAACGACTACGTATCATACAAAAAATCGCTGTCGGGGGCTGTATCCTGCCATATGTATTCCGCACAGAAGGGCCAGAGCAGGCTTATCTCCTCCGATGCGGACGAGCTGTTCTGCACCCATGACGGCAGCTTTGCATATTTCACTGTCAAGAACAGCGGCGGACTGTCTCTCTACAGGACGAATTACGGCGAAAAGCCGCGGTTGATAGCCGAAAAGCTGAATGCGGTCGTCGCCAATTACAGGGATGAGGAGCGTGTGCGGATAGTTTACACGGTCGGCTCAAAGACCGCGGGCAAGTCGGACGCCTATCTGATCAGGGAGAATGAGGAGCCTGTAAATATCTGCACCTCAGCCGATGATATCAGGCTGGAGGATTTTGCCGAGGCGGACAATCTGTACTATCTTGTCGCGGACGACAACAATGTGGGCTGGCAGGATTTTGTGGAAGATTCCCTGTATGACGAGGATATAACTGTTAAAAAGCCCGTAAAGGGTGATTATCTTGTTGAAAAGGGCTTCATCTTCAAGCGCCAGGTGCTCGATGAGACCGCCTACAACAGGGACGTCGCAAAGTATGAGGCCAAGCTCGAGCGCGATGAGATACGCACTGCGCTCAACGGTATTGACCTCGGAGTATCGGCGGGCAAGGTTTACTCCTGCTACGCCTTTGACGGCTCAATGACGCATAAGCTTGCGGCGGGACTCTCCGCCGGGGGCGTCCTTAAAACCGCGCAGTATGATGAGCCGCGGATAGTTTTCAGGAAGAGCAGCATAAATGTGAATAATAAGATATCCATTGAGACACTTGTCTCCATCGCACGGAATTCAACGGTTCAGAAGGCTGTGGATTACGTCACGGAGAACGTTATTGACTCCTACAGCGTAAACGACGGCTTCCGCTACGCGTGGATCGATTCGGGGAAGACCCTTGAATATACCATTGAGGATTACACGTCCGAGAGCACGGAGTTCATTTTCGGCGGCAGGGATTCTCTCTACGCAAAGGTAGGGGACAGGTACTTTTACAGCCCGGTCAGCGTTTCCGAAATAGGTGAGAGGGAGAGAATAGCCTCCGACGCCTACGCAGGCGAGTACGACGGCGGTTATTTCTATTATTTCCTTGATGATGACAGTAGCAAGGGCGGCACTCTGTGCCGTTTCAGCCCCAAGACCGACAGCGTCAGGATAAGCGATAACGCCGGCTCCTATCTTGCCGACGGCGACAGAGTCATAGTTTTCACCTCCGAATCCATGGGTATCAGGCTTTTTGACGGTACGGTCAGCAGTGAGATCTCAAAGAGCACCACCGGCGTGTTCCGCCGCAGCGGAGCGTCGTTCGCCTATTGCACGGGGGCGGAGAAGGATATGTATCTCGTGAAGGGAACTGCGGCGCCGGAAAAAATCACGGACAAGGTTGACGATATATACTATATTTCAGATTGACAAGGAGGCGCCGGTATGAAAGAGGACGTGCTTTTTACGAGGACCCCGTTCGGCGGATTCAAGCGTGAAGAGGTCATTGATTATATACAAAAGCTCAAGCAGAACCAGGTGAACTGCAAAAAGATGCTCTCCGATAAGGACGAGGCCAACCGGCGGCTCGAGGCTGAAAACGAAGCTCTGACCGCCGAAAGCGCCGAGCTTAAAGCCGAATTGAGCGGCAGGTGCGCCGAGCTTGAGAATGCGGAGAAGGAGAACAGGAATCTCCGCGCCAAGGTGAGTATGCTGACTAAAAAGGCTCAGGCAGCCTCATCGGAAAACCTTGCCGACGAGACGATCAAAAAATGCGACGAGCTGGTCGCCGCGGCGGAAAAAACGTCCGCACAGCTAAAAAAACGGGCGTCTACGAAGATAAACAAGGCGGCGGCAAAAATCAGAAACAGCAAGGATCTGAGCGCACAGGAGATCACCGAAGTGCTCGAGGAGCTTGCAGCGGAGTTGAAAAAATGAAAGAATACAGACTTGATACCTCCGAGCTTAAAGCTTTTGCCCCTGAGCTCAAAGCGGGCGACAGGGTTCTGCTCTCGGGAGTGGTATATACCTCGCGCGACGCCGCGCACAAAAGAATAGTCAAACTCATAGAGGAGGGAGGGGAGCTTCCCTTCGAGCTTGACGGAGCCTGCATCTATTACGCCGGCCCTACCCCGACTCCTCCGGGCCTTCCAATCGGTTCATGCGGCCCGACGACCTCGGGCAGGATGGATCCTTACGCCCCGACGCTCCTTGACAGAGGCCTTGCCGCGATGATAGGCAAGGGCGGCAGGGACGAGAAGGTCAGGGAGGCCATGATGAGAAACGGAGCTGTGTATCTGTGCGCCGTAGGCGGAGCTGGTGCTCTGGCGGCCAAATGTGTGACCTCCGCCGAGGAGATCGCCTTCGGTGATCTCGGGTGCGAATCAGTCAAAAGGCTGGTGCTCAAGGACTTTCCCCTCGTGGTCGGTATAGACTCCTGCGGACGATCGATGTTCGTCTGACTGCATACAAGCTTGAAAGCTTCCTTAAATTGACATCTTAAATAATTAGTGATATAATCCCGTCAAGGAGATGAAAATAATGAAGGGAATCATTCTCGCAGGCGGCTCGGGCACAAGGCTTTATCCGCTTACCATGGTAACGAGTAAGCAGCTGCTTCCCGTCTACGACAAGCCTATGATATATTATCCGCTCTCTACCCTCATGCTTGCGGGTATCAGAGACATTCTGATAATATCGACCAGGGACGACACCCCGAAATTCAAGACTCTGCTCGGCGACGGCCACCAGTTCGGTCTCAGATTCAGCTACGCCGTTCAGGAGAAGCCGGAGGGTCTCGCCCAGGCGTTCATAATCGGTGAGGAGTTTATCGGCAGGGACAGCGTCGCCATGGTGCTCGGGGACAATCTGTTCTACGGCAGCGGCCTCGGGCATATGCTCAGGCTTGCGGCGAAGAACAGGAACAGAGCCACCATTTTCGGTTACTATGTTGACAACCCTCAGGCTTTCGGCGTGGTCGAATTTGACAAGGACGGCAACCCGGTATCAATAGTCGAGAAGCCTGAGGAGCCTAAGTCCAATTACGCCGTGACGGGTCTGTATTTCTACGACAACAAGGTCGTTGAATACGCAAAGAGCCTCAAACCCTCTGCAAGGGGCGAGCTTGAGATAACCGACATCAACCAGATGTATCTTGAACAGGGCAAGCTCGATATCAAGCTCATGGGGCGCGGCTTCGCCTGGCTCGACACAGGAACGGTCGACGCCCTGACGGACGCAAGCAATTTTATCAGGACGATAGAGCAGCTGCAGGGGATCAAGATCTCAGCCCCGGAGGAGATAGCCTACAATATGCATTGGATCAGCAAGAAGGCTCTGCTTGAATCGGCGAACAAGTACGGAAAATCCGCCTACGGACAGCACCTTTTGAGGGTCGCCGAGGGCAAGATCATGTATTCCGAAAAGCTCGGCGAGCGCCCCTATTGGGGCAAGGAGGGCAATTCCTCGGGAAAATAAGCGAAAGCTGAAAAGGAGCTTGAATAATGAAAGCGCAAAAGACAGATGTGGACGGCGCTCTGCTGATAATACCGGAGGTCTTCGGCGACAACAGAGGCTGGTTCATGGAATCCTACTCAAAAAGAAAGCTTGAAAAGCTCGGTATAGATATTGAATTCGTGCAGGACAACAGATCCTTCTCCGCCGAGAAGGGTACTCTCAGGGGTCTGCACTGCCAGGTGAATCCCACGGCGCAGGCAAAGCTTCTGACCTGCATCAGGGGAGAGATAATGGACGTCGCCGTCGATATCAGGAAGGGCTCCCCGACCTATATGCGCTGGACCTCCGTCATCCTATCGGGAGAAAACAAGCATATGTTCTTCATCCCCAAGGGCTGTCTCCACGGCTTCGTGACGCTGACGGATGACGTCGAGGTGATGTATAAGGTGGATGAGTTCTATTCGCCGGAGGACGACAGGAGCATAAGGTACGACGACCCATCGATAGGCGTCGACTGGGGCGTTGAAGCTCCGATCCTTTCAAAAAAGGATCTTTCTGCGCCGCTGCTTCAGGACAGCGACGTGGAATTCGAATATTGATCAGGGTGATTGATTTTGAAAATTCTTGTTACCGGCTGCAACGGTCAGCTCGGTCACGATGTTATAAAAACCTTAAAAAAGAGAAATATAGAATGCCTCGCGACTGACGTCGGTGATTTTGATATAACCGACGCTCTTGCCGCGCGCGTCTTTATTGAGGCATATTGTCCCGACGCGGTGATCCACTGCGCGGCGTATACGGCGGTCGACAGGGCGGAGGACGATGAGGAAAACTGCCGCAGGGTCAACGTCCTCGGCACGGAGAACATTGCCGCGGTCTGTGCCGATATCGGCGCAAAGCTCCTGTACGTCAGCACGGATTACGTTTACGGCGGCGGAAGCGAGCCGCACGAGGTCGGCGATCCCGTAGCCCCGATCAATGTTTACGGCAAAACGAAGCTCGAGGGCGAGCTGGCGGTCAGAAAGCATACCGACAGGTTCTTCATAGTCAGGACGTCGTGGGTCTTCGGCAAGAACGGCAGTAATTTTGTCAAGACGATGCTGCGCCTGGGTGAGCAGAGGGACAGTCTGACGGTCGTCTGCGATCAGATAGGTTCACCAACCTATACGCCGGATCTCGCCGCGGTCATCTGTGATATGGTAACGACCGAAAAGTACGGCGTGTACCACGCGACAAATGAGAATACCTGCTCCTGGGCGGAATTTGCCGCCGCGATAATGGAGAGGGCGGGGCTGAAAACGAGGATAATCCCCATCCCGACCTCGGAGTATAAATCGAGGGCGCAGCGGCCGCTGAATTCCGTGCTGAGCAAAAGGTGCCTTGACGAAGCCGGCTTCGAACGTCTGCCGACATGGCAGAACGCGCTCGACAGATACCTTGTTGAGCTCGGAGTGTCGAAGGACGGGGCTTGACCCCGTCTGCAGACGTAATGTTTTGAGACATATTTTTATAAAAATCGCGGTTTAGATGTTGACAAAAATCTATTCTGTGGTATAATAATCAAGCATCCGGGTGTAGCGCAGATGGTAGCGTGCTTGAATGGGGTTCAAGAGGCCGTGAGTTCGAATCTCGCCACTCGGACCAAAGCGAAAATCCTGTCACGAAAGTGGCAGGATTTTTGCTTTGTATTATTCCTTCTTCAGTTTTAAGTCTTCATTATTCATTTGAATTGACAGGATTTTCGAATGAAAAATGAATACTGAAAAACCGTCAAATGAATAATTATGGACGGACTACGGCCGTACCTGTGATTATTACTCCCTTCCTGTACATCGGGCGATATTCACTTTTTTGCTTTTAAACTGATAATTGTGCATAGATAAAAACTGGTAAAACAAACTGTCCCATCGCTCTAACCATCTATTAAGAGTTCATGAGACAGTTTAACTATTTTGAAATTAATATCGTTGTTTTTTCACCATTATGAACGACAGTGAATGGTTTTCAACTAATTCTATACTTAATTGGTAAGCCGTAGCACTATTACCAAGCACCGCCTCCGCCACCACTTGAAGTTGAAGCTAATGTTACCCATTTCCCATTGCTATATTTTGGCAAATTTGGAGAAAGAACTAATTCAATATTATCAGCCATGGTGTAAATATAATCAATATTATCACTTGTGATGGAATCATAATCATTGTTAGATTGTCCGTGTATTACTTTTCTCAATAGATTTGTTGCATTATTCTTCTTTAAGTAATCACAAAGTATCTTTTCTCCAACTATCCTGCTTTGAGCCAACTGTATAATATATATACATGAATCATCTGATTCATATGTAAAATACAATCCGGCAAAAGAAACCTTTTTGCTGATTAAATATATGCATCCGTCTGAAATGGCATCAATCATTTGCAGAGATACAACACTTTGGCTATAGGATGTATAACCCAATAATGAAAATGTTGTTACAGCAATATCTTTCACTAATTCGGCAGCTTTTATATAAGGGCAGAAATCACCAGCGATACTTATTGCGGCATTTAACAGTGTTTTTCCGGCTTCCTTTGCAATTGCTGCATTGAGTTTTCTATAATATGTATCCCATGAAGTATCAAGAAGTATAGACATAAGCTCACTTGCAGCTTTTTTAATATAATCCTTATCATTGCCATGAGAAGAAATATAATCAATTACATCAATATAATCTTCAAAAGCCTGAGTATTTGCCATTATTTTGCCATAAGTATTATTCAAATTAGCAGTCTCGACAGCAAGATCTACCACATCAAAAGCTATACCTATTTTTGCACCATTACTAATTCCAAGTTTATCGGTGTTACCCATCCAAGCTTGATACGAATTAGCAAATTTAGATATAGATTTACCAAGAGGAAGAGTCCAAGACTTGTTACATTTTTTTGCTAATGAAAAGCTTTTTGAAACTAAACCCGTAATTGTTTTAGCAGTACCTACGATGTCACCGAAGCCAAGTTCTGTTATTGCATCTGCTAAATCTGTTATTGTGCTTTCTGCTGCAGTAACAATGCCGATTTGCTTCGATAATATATCAATATCTTTTCCGGTTTTGTCCTTAAAGCTTTTTTCGTTATGTTCTTTTAGTGCTTTAATTTTTGCATCAGTACAATCTTTAGTGAGCTTTTCAACGGCTTTTGTATCGCTAGCGGCTTTTGTACCAGCATCAACAACATTTTTTAAAGTTGAAGTTATGTCGACAAATGTTTCAAATACTTCCCAGAACTTTTGCTTTGCAGTTAGTCTGGCAATAGCATCGGCATTGTCGTTAATTGATTCCTCTGAAGCATAATCATAAAAGTAATTGATTATGTTTGCTTTTGATTCTTTAGTTTTTTGCCAATCAAAAAGAAATGTGACACCATTACGGATTATATTTTTATCGTGAGCAAAGTCAAAATAATTATAATTATTATGATCTATTAGATAATTAAGTGATGAGATCGAATTCTTGGTATATTTCAAGGGCGAAGTCTTCATATTTTTGACTTCATTGTAATCTGAATATCCATCACCGTCTGTATCTTTATCCAATGGATTTGAAAGCATTTCAACATATATTCTGTTGCCATTCTGAGTTATCTTGAGTTCTTCACCGTTCGTCAAACCATCACCGTCAAAATCATCTGAGAGCACACCATTAATATTATAGTTTAAATCAGTGGTCATTAGAATCTTTGAACCGGTTGACAAGACCATATCTCCATCACATAGAAGCTTTGTATAGTAATCAGAAATACCATCATTATTGCTGTCTGTTACATAATCTACCGTTTCAAATGAAACTTCGTTATAAATATCGGGTAAATCAGTTGCAACTGATGCAAAGTAGTATTTTCCGCCTGTGCCGTTTGCAATATTGGCAAGAAGATTCTTGTTTGCAGATCCTAGACCTATTGAGTAAATGGCAATCCCTGCTTCTTTTGCCTGATTAATCAAAGAATCATAAGAATATGATACAGAGGTGTCTTCTCCATCAGTAAGAAATACTATATACCTGTTTTTAGCTGTTGAAGTCTTTAATATTGAAAGTGCAGAATTAATTCCCGCTGATCCATTTGTTCCTGCTCCCGTTCCATAGCCATTGTTGTCTACAATACTATTAACTGAATCTATAATTTGTTGTTTGTTTGATGTCAAATCACATAATACTGTAGGAAATGAAATGAACTTGACTATAGCTGCTCTGTCCTTATCGTCTCTAAGCTTGCTCACAAACTCATTAGTTACTTTTTTTCTAAGAAATTCAGGGTCGTTCCATGTCATACTATATGAATAATCAATAACGAAGACTATGTCTATCGGGCTATCATCGTTTCCGCCTGTCTCATTGGGAGGTTTTATCTCTGAATTCCAAACTCTATCAAACTCTACTTTGTTCAATAATATATATGTGGAAAAATGCTCAGTCTCTGCAAAAACCTTTCCATTTTCAACTGTTTGATTTTCAAGTTCTTCAAGAGAACCATCTGTTTCGTTGAAATAATATATTCTCGGCTGAAAATCTTCACTGAGTGTACCCAGCGATTCATCGTAAGAAAAAGTAATTTCCGCAGATGACATTTCGCCGTCAATTGAAAAATCATAAGCATAACCAAGATATCCGGGGATGGTCGTGGAAAGCCTGATATCTTCTCCGGGCATTATGGGATCAATTTCAAGTGTTCCTGCCGATTCAGCGTCACCAAATACTTTTGCAGATGCAACAACAGTATTAACTTCTGCATCTGGTTCACCTAAAGATTCTTCTGAAACAAATACATTTTCAGCCTTTAAGGGGTCGGTTCCGTTAATAATCTCGTCTCCGTCAGAAACGCCATCACCATCTGTGTCTTCTTTACACGGATCAGTCTTATACTTAAATATTTCATCATAATCTGATAAATTGTCATAATCCGTATCAAAATGAGCAGGTGTTGTTCCATATTTGTTAAGTTCATCAAGATTGCGGATTCCGTCGCCATCAGTATCTTCGTTCCCATCCTGAATGCCATTATTATCTGAATCCTTTTTGGATGGATCGGTATTTAACCAGTCTAATTCCCAATAATCGCTTAAACCGTCACCATCAGTATCATCTTTTGATGGATCTGAACCATATTTTATTTCAATATCATCCGGGATACCGTCGTCATCGGTGTCAATATAATCATCCAAAATATCTAATACATTATACTCTACCTCAAACCCAACTCTATACTTAAATGCACCAACTTTAACTTTTACCTGATAATTAAAGTTTGTTTCTCTGTACGCTATTCGTGATGCAGGGCTGAAAATCCATGCAAGCGGGAAGAAAATTGCCATAACCCCGACTAATTTAGTAGCATAATAGTTAATTTGTACTGTTTTGCTTTCACCGGGATTTAGTTTTTCAATTATAGGTAAATCTCCCTGTTGAAGAATTTGAAGCCCTTTTCTTGCAAAAGAGTTGATCTTTATTCCTTCAAGAACTTCATTTGTGACATTTTTAACGGTAATTGTAAAATGGATATCGTCTCCCCAGGAGTACTTTGATTTGTCTGTAGTAATTGTCAGTTCGGTTTTATTATCCGGTCCGACAACTTTTGCCGATGCGCTGAGCATTGTGCCTTGGAACATGGTAAATACCATTACAAGACACAGGATCATACTCAACGTTTTCTTGAAAATACCTTTCATGTTTTTCCTCCAATTCTTTGTTTTCGCACCTTGCGGTGCAGGATAGTTTTATCCAAATTTCCCTTTTTCCCCATTTTCGCCTTCCCTTAAGCGAAACGAACGATAGCTTTTTTCGTAAAAACATCCCTCCCTCAGTCAAATGGCAGTAAACCGAAAAGATATTTGCAAAAGGTCTACTTTTTGAAAAAGTCGGTAATTTCGGAAAAGAGCATTTAAAAAACAATATATTTTTAATATTTTACCGAAAAAGCATTGCAATTATGGAAATAATTGTATATAATCAATGTAATAAGATGGCTGTCAAAAAGTAGACCTTTTGACGGCTATTTTTTATTGATATTTTTCTTTTCGCGCACGCGGCGATAGAACGTCGACTCGGAGACGCCGCACTCTTTCAATAAAGCTTTGGTGGAAATCTGATGCTTCTTCCATTTTTGCAGCAGCTCCGGAAATTCATCCGGCAGCTTGGCTTTGGGTCTGCCGAATCGGACGCCCCGTGCCTTTGCGGCGGCTATGCCCTGTGCCTGCCGTTTCCTGATGTTATCTCTCTCGTTTTCCGCAACGAAGGACAGCACCTGCAGGATCAGATCAGACACGAATGTACCGAGTAGATCCTTATACGGCCTTGTGTCCAGTATCGGCATATCGATCACGCAGATGTCGATCCCGACCTCTTTCGTCAGATGCCTCCACTGCCGCTGTATCTCCTCGTAATTGCGCCCGAGCCGGTCAATGCTCAATATATAGAGCAGATCGCCGGGCTTTATTCTTTTCAGCAGCTTTTTGTATTGCGGACGCTCAAAATCCTTGCCGGACTGCTTGTCAATAAAGATGTTTTCCGGCAGAATCTCAAGCTTTTCCAGCTCCCGAAGCTGTCTTTCCTCGTTCTGATCGAGGGTTGAAACCCTCACATAACCGTACGTCATATCATCAGCCTCCAAAATGAATTATCATTCTATGATAAAATAAAACAGAGCCTGTGCACACTCCGGACGGAATGAGCACAGGCTCGAATTGCCAGTATTTTATTGAGAGGTCTGTATATTTCAGATTTTGAACAATTTACCGTCCTTAACCCGGTAGCGGTTTCTTTTGGCGAGGGAGAGCATACCGGCGTCGGAGCGGAGGTTATCGCTGTAGGCGTCGCGGAATTCATATTCCGGCAGCCGCTCGGCGAGTCTTTTTACCTTTTCGTCGCCCTTGCAGTTCTTGCCGGATATCTTTCCGGT
>JAFSXA010000219.1 GCA_017450135.1 Clostridia bacterium
CCGGTCTGATGCTCCGAATGACCCGGGCGCGCGGAGTATCTGTCCGCCGCCTTTTTTCCGTCCCTGCTGACGTAGTTATTGTAGAGCGTCTTCTGATAGCTGTAGCTCCTGTAGCCCGAACGGACAAATATATTGAGCCCTTCCTTTTCGGCGGCTTTTATCATCTTGTTGAGTGCGTCCTGAGCTACCTTTTGCACGCCCGGAGCGTAGCTCTGCGGCAATGAATAGGTCTTGTTTGCTATAAGGACGCCGCCGACGTAAGTAATGCCGTCTTTTACAACAATGTCATATCCCTTTGAGCTTACCGCATTTACCCGAACGGCCTTGCCGTTTGTGACGCTCCATGCGTTACCGTTGGAGTCAACAAATCTGCCGTTATAGCCGGTGTTGAGCTTGCCGTTCTGCATATACCAGTATCCGTAGCTGTTCCTGGCTATGCCGGTGTAGGTCGTGTCAAGCTTGCCGTTCTTGATATAAAACCAGCCGTACTGATTCTTCGCCATGCCGGTATAGCTCGTGTCAAGCTTGCCGTTCTTCAGATACCACCAGCCGTACTGGTTCTTTGTCATACCGTTCGGCGTGGTGTCGAGCTTGCCGTTTTTCATATACCACCAGCCGTACCGGTTCTCCGCCATGCCGGTGAAGGTCGTGTCAAGCTTGCCGTTCTTCATGTACCACCAGCCGTACTGATTCTTCGCCATGCCGGTGTATTTAAAATCAATAGTACCGTTCCTGACATACCACCATCCGTATTGGTTCTTAGCCATACCGACGTATTTGTAATCGATCTTACCGTCGGTCAGGTACCACCAGCCGTATTCATTTTTCGCAAGTCCGTTATAGCTGTTGTCAGCGGCTCCGTTCTTGACATACTGCCAGACGCCGTTCTTCTTCGCCATGCCGGTGAAGCCCTTTTCAAACCTTCCGCAAACAGGGCAGCAGTGATTGACGCACACATGACCGTTGGGGCAGAGCGGACCCGTCTGAACCTTATCCCAGCGGGCAAAAAGAGTGTGATCCCCTTCAACGGCGACCTCTGTTTTATCGGTTATCCTCTCACCGCCGTCGGCCTTTGTATACCAGCCGTTGAAGCTGTATCCCTCGCGTGTCGGAGTCGGCAGAGCGCCGTAAACGTCGCCGAAGATAACGGCCTTGTCCGCGACGGAGACCGAGCCTCCGTTGGCATCGAAGGTCACGGTGTAAATCATCGGGCTTTCAGCCTTGTCAATAATGCCGGGCTGATCCGGTAAAACGTCCGAGGAACCGCCGAAGCAGAACCCCGACAGCGCGCCAAACAGCAGCACGACCGTCAGCACCACCGATACAATGTGCTTAAGCTTGTTTTTCATAATCATCATCCTCAAAATTTTATTGATAAAATGGCAGCAGCAGTTTTTGAAATCTACAAACAAAGTATAATCCAAACGTGCAGTAAAGTCAACTTTCCGTCGGCGGATAATTAATATCCAAATACCCGTCGGCTGTATTGCCGAAACCAAAAATCTATGATATAATATTTGTTGCAATTTGAAAAAGGAGAAAACTCTATGGAACAGAAGCAAGGCAGGAATTACGGAAAGCTCATCAAGGTTCTGCAGATCGCCTCGGGCGTGGTAATGGCGGTCATGCTCGCGGCCGTCGTCTACCTGATGATCAAATATGATATCTCCGTAAAAAATGCGGACAGTATCGCCGCCAGGCTGACGGGCGGAACCTTCACGGTCGCACTTATAATAATCGCCTTTACGGTCATCAAATCGTTTGCGCTGATATTTCCACCTGCGGTTATTTACGCTGTATCGGGCATTTTCTTTGACAAGCTGTGGATGGCTATACTCGTCAACTTCATCGCCACCGTGCTCAGCCTCTCTCTGCCGTACTTTCTGGGCAAGCTCACCGGCAAGGGTATGCTCGATTCATTGAAAAACCGCTTCCCGAAAATTCAAAAGCTTGACAATTTCGCCGGGGAAAACGAATTCGGCATTGTCCTCGTGGTCAAGGCCTCGGGTATGCTGCCCTGCGACCTTTCAAGCCTTATATTCGGCGCCATGAATATGGATTTCAAAACCTATTTTATCGCGGCGAATATCGGTATGCTGCCGCTCAACGTCCTGTGGACTCTGCTCGGCAACAAGGGCGATCTGTCAAACCCGCTGAGCTACCTCTATGTTCTGCCGATTCTTATATTCGCGGTCGTCGCGGCGATCATCCTCAACAAAATGTCAAAGAAAAAGAGCGACGCCGAATAATATTTTACACACCAAAAAAAGAGCTTATCTCACGGATCAACATGAGATAAGCTCTTTTCCAATCAATCAATTATATTCCGAGACTTGCCAAGAAGTTCTTAACCATCTCGATGACTGCTGCAGCGTCAAATTCCTTGAAGAAAGTGAGAAGCTGCTCAACGAATGATAAAATTGCTTCCATGCTTTTTCCCTCCAATAAAATGTCAGAAATAATTCTGCGTAGATATTATATCATTGTACGGTTCGATCTTCATTATAAATCGGAAAATAGAAGGATTTATCTGAGCAGATCGTCAACTTTTTCTCTCATAGCCCACTCTGTGTCCCTGTAATACTGTGTCTTGGGGTTCGGGTGTTTATTCTCGTTCCAGAGCTTTTCCGCCTGCGGCTTCCACGCGGCGGCAAATTTTTCGCACTTGGAGCAGAGCTGATCCACCGTTTCGCGGCTGACAAGATCAGTCGGCTTTGCGCCGGTTTTGGATATCATCGCTCTGAGCAATTCGGGATTCTCAAGCATGGGGCACGGGCGGAGATGGTTGTCGTTAAAGGGCTGGTTGTGGTAATAGCACATGAAAAGAGGGCTTCTGAGCGCCTCGAGCAGCGTGTGCGTCCTGATATTCGCATCGGAAAAATGGATGAATACGCACGGCTCGATATCGCCCGCCGAATTGATATGGAAATA
>JAFSXA010000220.1 GCA_017450135.1 Clostridia bacterium
AGCATCCCCTCCGCTAAGCACCGTGTGAGCACGGAATCCATCGCGTTCGCATCTCCGTCGCAGGTCACGTCGCCGGGGATGTACAGTGTGTATCTTGCCATTGCTCCTTCGCAGAGAATGCCGACCCCGGCGCCAGTCGCGTATTTTTCGGCGTCGAAAGCATACTTTGTACCGGGAGCCTGATTGAATTCATCGAAGCTTACAAGCCCTCCGTCTGTCTCTGACAAAACGACCCTGCCGTCGTCCATGATCAGATATGTTCCTGCTTCAGCGAGAGAGTTCATTTCAGTCAGCTCATAGCTGCCGCCCGACAGCATACTGCCGGAGCTGTAATAATAGTAATCGCCGTTTTCGTCGCGAACAAGACCCTTGCGCGTTAAATTCTGTATGGAAAAGCTGTCATTGCCGGTTATGTAATCCGCGCTGAAATTGATACCGTATCTCTTTTCTCCCGTGTCGGGGTCGGTCGAGATGAAGGCGCAGTCCTCAAGCCCGTTGGAAATTGCTGCATGGTATGCTGTTGCGCTGAAGATAACGAAATGGTAAGAGAGGGTAAATCTGTTGATAATGTTGATCTTTTCGCCTGAACCGAGTTCAGCCTCGTCATTCGGCTTGAAAGAGAGGCCGCTGAGCATGACCGTATCCCTCACCGTCTCGTCGGATATGCCTCCCTCCGAGCCGAGGAGCGAATCAACATAGGCTTTGTTCCACATACACTTGACGGCCAGGGTGTTGGCTACGGGATCGTAAAGGACGCTGCTGCTGTCCACATAAAACATCTCGTTGCCCTTGAGCGTGATGCGGTCGATGCCGTTTACGGTAAGATCGTCGTCGATATCAAACGTAGCCATGAAGTATGACGATGGATCTATCTTATTCGCTATGCCGAGGAATGCGCTCCATACCGTGCCTCCGAGCGCGCCGGAAAAGCTGTTCCACAGCGGAGTCATATCGTCGGGCACCCTGGCTTCGCTGACGTCGAAAGCGAAGGTGTAATCGATGTTTATTTCGGAGTCGGCGCTCTCTCTGATATAATAATCTCCCTCGTTAGTCGAGCCGATATACGCGCCGCTGACCTCTCTGCGCCAGGCGAGACCGTCCTCCTTGCCCGTGACGTTGTCATAGTCGAAGTAGTCCTCGCCCTCCTTGTAGAATGAGACGTTGATGGAGCAGATGTCGTTCTCGTCCTCGGAGTAAGCCGAGATCGCGTACAGCTTTTCGTTCCTGATGCCGATGCTCTCCTCCGGAGCTATGAAGTCTGTGCCGTCGAAGGTACCGTAGAGATGGAATTTATCCTCTGTGACCTTGAGCTCGAATTCGTATTCGTTCACGGCAAAGAAATCGTTGCCGTTTATGGCCACCGGCTCCATATGATAGGTGCCTTTGAACGGAAAATCAGTGGCCGAGCCGTACTGAACGGTCATTTGATCCTTGGTGAAGGCGAATTTATCGGGTATCACTATCTCAAGCTCCGTTGAGCCTGCAGCCACGCCGTCGAAGCTCAGACTGACCGTGAATTTTCCGCTTGCTCCCGGGGCGGCTGTGACGTTGCCGTTGCTGTCGACCGAGGCCTTGGAGGGGTCGCTGACCGACCAGACGGGATTTTCGGGCAGGGGAGCGGGCGCTCCGCTTGAGTCGGCGCCCTTGGCGGCAACGCTGACGGTCGTGCCCGGGGTAAGATAGCTGTAATCACAGCTGAGGTGAGCGTGATCGAATACACCGTCGGATTCTGCGCGTGAGACGAGCATCAGGGAGGAGGCAACCTTCCTCGGAGTTCCGTCGGAGGGCACGTTCCTGATAGCTCCGACAGTGTCGCCGGGCATTTTTGAATAAAAGGTGGTGGAGCCGCCGCCGTCAAGCTCGATACCGCTGACGCAGCCCATTGATTTTAAGATCTGAGCGCAGGTGTAATAATCAAGGCCGTATCTTTCGTCTCCGCCGCGGCCGTCGACCGCAAGAAGCATAACCTTGTTGTCAGCGGTCAGACCGAGGCAAGTCCTCGGGGCAACGCTGTCCGGATTCGGGGAAATTGTGATATTACCGTTTTTGAGGAATATCCTGCCGCCCGAGACTGCGTGGCGGATATTGCCCTTATATTTCGGGTAGTTCCCTTCATAATCAAAAATAATCGAGCCGTCGTTCAGCACGGCTATAAAGTTGTATCCGCCGCCAATGCCGGCAAGCTCCGTGCCGGTTGCGTCGTGACCGTCCATAACAAAAACGCTGTAGCAGAAGCCGGTGCTCATATTAAAAAACGAGCCGTTTACCGAAGCCGCCACGCTGTACGGTTCGGCGTGATTGGCTTCCGCTGCGGCGACCTGATCGGGCACTGTCTGCGTGCCCGCACTGACACACTGGTTGTCCTTGTAGTTGGTCTCAAGGCTGACTGTCTCATTGTTGAGATCAGCAGTCGCGACATAGTATTCCTGCCTGTGACCGTAGGAATCATAAGCGACGACGCTGTCCTGAGTTATACCCGGGGCGAGGCAGACGCTCTTTTCGAGTATCTTTTCAAAGCCTTCCGGGACAGAAACGGAAAAAGCAGTCAAAGGCAATGACGCCGCGGTCAGGATGATGCACAGCGCGATCGAAAATGTCCTTTTCACAACAGAAATCTTATTCCGAATATCTGCGTCAATACGATTCATTTTTAACCTCCGTCATATCGGCGAGCTCATCGGGAATACTCGCCTTGCCTATC
>JAFSXA010000221.1 GCA_017450135.1 Clostridia bacterium
AGCTGATACCCGGGTACCTTGACGGTATCACAGGCGTCTATTATACGCCGCAGGGCTATTATGTGGATGATCTAAACGTGGAGGAGTTTGACAGAGGCTTTCCCTTTAAGGAAAAACTGAAGCTCCCCACACAGATATTCTGAACGATATAAAAGCTCTCCGCTGTCGGTATTGCGCCGATGGCGGAGAGCCTTTCTGTTTTCGCTTTTTTTAATCGAGGAAGAGGCCTGCCTGCCGGAGCAGAGCCGTGTCCGCAGTATCGACTGTTCCGTTGCCGTCGAAATCTGCGGCAAGGCGCATCTCATCCGGGCAATCGGGCTGCATGGACTGCGCGATGCAATCTGCTACCACCGAATCCTCGCCGTCGACTCTGCCGTCGCCGTTCACGTCGCCGGCTATTACCACGGTGTAGCTCTCGTAGACTTTGCCGTCCCTGATAACGTTTACCTTGGAGCCTGTCTTGACCGTCGGCGATATGCTGACGTATTCCGTCGAACAGCCGCTCTGCGCCAGGGTGAAGATACCGTCAAGCGATGTCAGTCCCCGAGCGATACCGAAGATGCGGTTGCTGTTATAGTCGATCCGGGCAATGCTCGATTGCAGTACCGGGCCGCTCCAGTGGGCGTAAAGCGTGCCTGCGGAGGTCACGGTATAGCTCTCGCTGACCCTTTCACCGCCGACGGGCTGAGTGTACCAGCCGTCAAAGTGGAGGCCGCTCCTGACCGGGGAGGGCAGTGCGCCTATCGGTTGCGAATACTCGGTGTACGCGGCGGTCGGGGAGTATGCTGTCGGCGCGGCGTCCGCTGAGTCGACCCGTTCGATTTTCAGCTTGACCTTATAATTGTTCGCGGTTTGACCCGTGCCGTAGAAGTTGACGTTCAGATCGAATGTTCCTGTTTTCGGTATCTCCCATATTGCGGAGGCGCTTCCTGATTTCGGCAGATTAAACTTTAAGACCTGCGAATAGTCGACGGATGAAAAATACATCTCGACGTAGGGGATGCCGCCTGTCAGCGAACCGGATTCATATGTGCCGGTCAGCAGCAGCTTTTCTCCTTTGGTGACGGGCACAGGCTGCCTGAAAACCATAGCCGTGCTCTGCGCCGTTCCGTTGTAGGTCAGGATTCCGCTGTCTCTGTCATAATCTATGCTGATGCCGTTCGACGTGCCGCTGCTGTCTTTGAGGCCGAAAATGTTCGGGCGTATCGAGCCGTAGTTCAGATCGAAACAGGTGTAGTATTTTCCTGTTGACCAGTGGGCGTAGAGCGTTATTCCGCTCACCTCGCGGCAGACTGTGTCTTCGGTTATTCGAGTCCCGCCCTGAGCGCTTGTGAACCAGCCGTCAAAATGATATCCTGCGCGCGACGGTATCGGCAGTACGGGATAGCTCTGCGAATAGCCTGCCTTTAAAACGGCGGGTGTGTATTCAGTCGGGGCTTGCGTTCCGTTGGTGATTTTTTCAAATTTCAGCCGTATCTTAAAGTTGTTGAAGGTCGTGACGTCCGCCGAGGACGAATGCCATCCTCTGAGCCTGACGCAGTATACGTTCTGTTCGCGCTGTTTTGAAACATTCCATATGGTGCTGTTCGAATAGTTGCGCAGATCGAGATAGAGCCTTGAATTATCCGCGTTGTCCATGGCCTCAAACGTGAGGACTCCGCCTGCGTAGGAGCCTGAAATATATTCGTAGCTGACGGCGTATACGTCGCCCTCTTTCATCCTGAACGGCTTGGTGCTGAGGATCGTATCCTCGGTATAGCTGCCGTTGAAGGTAAGGATATCGGTCTCCGCGTCAAAGGTGCAGGTCATGCCGTCAACGGTTTTTGTCCCGATATCGGGGGTGAAAAGATTGACTCCGATACCGTCGTGGTTCACGTCAAAGAACACGTCGTTCTGCACAGGCGACCAGTGCGCGTAGAGGGTCTGCTCCCCGGGCACGGCGGCTGTCGTTTCTGCGGTTATCAGCTCGCCGCCGTCGGGAGCGGTGTACCAGCCGTCAAACGTATAGCCGTGTCTTTCCGTCGGAACAGGCAGAGCGCCGAAGGCTTCGCCGTTCATAAACGTCCTTCTGTTCGGCGAATATGCCGTTGCGGCGGCCGTCTGAACTGAGGATTTTTCAAGCTTGAGCCTGACGCGGAAATCATTGAACTCCACATGGTCGTTATTTGTGAGATTCGCCCATACCCATACGCTTATCCTGTTGACGGCGCTTGCCTGAGCCGCCGTCATGGTATAGGTCGCCTGACGGGAAGAGGCGATATCGAGATTGATCCTCTGGCTCTGCGCTGCGCGGTCATAGCATTCCACAACAAGATAGCCGCCCGTCAAACTGCCTGACACGACCTCGGCGGAGATCGTATAGGTTTCTCCCTCGGAGACAGTTAAGGGCATATCGCTGAGGGTAACGGCGGTGCTGCTTGATGTTCCGTTGATGGCCGCAATGCCGCTCTCGTCGTCATATGTATAGCTCAGGGAACCCTGTGAGAGCGATTTGTTGACTATCTCAAGCAGATTGACCTTTATCGAATCATAGTTGTTGTCAAAGTAGACTCTGCCCTCTGCGCCTGCCCATTGAGCGTAAAGCGTAAAGTCGGATGCCGTTGTAATTTCGGATGTATCCGTTATCCTGTATCCGTTTTCGGGGTCTGTGTACCATCCGGCAAACGTGTAGCCGGGCTTTTCAAGCTCGGGCAGGATACCGAATGTGCCGGTGCGCTTTATCACTTTCTTTTCATATGCACAGGGAGTGTCGGGACTTTCAAAGGAGGCTGTTATCGTCTTCGGGAGCCAATGGGCATACAGGGTCATGTTCCCGGTGGAATCTACCGTACTGCCTGCGGTTTTGCGCTCTCCGCCGCTCTGCTGAGTATACCAGCCGGCAAAGACGCAGTTCTGCTTCTGCGGTATCGGAAGACTGCCGAAATACGAGTTTGCGGTCACGGTCTTTGAGGAAACACTGCTGCCGCCTGCGGAGTTGAAGGATACCGTGATATCGCCGTCAAACGCGGGGACGGTCAGGTTGATGTCTTCTCCGCACTTGCTGCAATGGTATGTATATGTCCCGTTTGAGCCGACTGTCGGAGCCGTAGATGATACAAGCGTCAGATCCGAGGCGGCCGCGCTTGTGTGGACGGTGGTTGCAGGTACCTTTGAGGTTCCCGAAGCGGCGGAAAAGAACGCATGATCTATTGTATCGCCGTAAAATGCGTTCTCATAGATGTTTGACGGATAGCTCATCCCGACGTAAACAGCATTGAGACTGCCGCAGTAACCGAAGGCGTAATTGTAGACCGAGGTGATGTTCGGAATGTTGATCGACACGAGCCTGTCACAGCCGTTGAACGCCATATAGTTGACGGTCAGAAGCTTGGTTGAAAGGGATGCGGAGATCAGACGCTTGCAGTCCGCGAAGGACGAAACTCCTATATATTTTATATTATTTGTCATCGTTACGCTCTGCAGATATTTACTGCCGTAGAACGCGTAATCTCTTATCCCCGTTACGCTGCCCGGGAAGGTGAAGCCGACGTCTGTTTTACCGGCAGGGTACTGTATAAGATTGGCGCCGGAGATCGAATAGATGACTCCGTTATCCACGGTGTATTTTTGATTCCCGGAGCTGATGGTGAATGCGCTGACGCCCGTGCATCCGGCAAAGGCTCCTGCGCCGTAAACGTTGAGCGACGCCGGGAGGGTCACATCTGCAAGCCCGACACAGCCGGCAAACGCCTGTGTGCCGATAGTGGCAATGCCGTTCGGCAGGGATATGCCCGGGAGGGAAGCGCATTTATAAAACGCGTAGTCTCCGATATCGGTTACGCCTGAGGGTATGGTGATGCTGCTCAGACTCTCACAGCCCTCGAAGGCGCTTTTGCTGATAACGCTCAAGCCGTCGGGCAGAGAAATACCCGTCAGCGAAATGCAGTTTTTGAATGCGCCCTCGCCGATGTCAGAAAGATCATCGGAAAATGATATGCCGACAAGGTTGACGCAGTCCTCGAATGTGTACGCGCCGATAGTATCAACATCGTCCGGCAGGGTCATCGACGTCAGGGAGCGGCAGTTTTTAAATGCGTTGCCGCCGATATAAGCCAGGCTGTCGGGCAGATAAATGCCGAAGAGCGACAGACATTCTCCGAATGCGCTCTCGCCGATCGCCTTGAGTCCCTCGGGGATGAGCAGGTCGCAGAGCGAAACGCATCTGTAAAACGCCTGCTTGCCTATTGCGGTCACGCCTGAGGATATCTGCGCGTAAACCATGGCGGAACAGTTGAAGAAGGTCCCCTCCATTACTGCGGATATGCCCTCCGGAAGAACGAAGCCGGTCAGGGACACGCAGTTTTCAAAGGCGTAGGCTCCTATGCTCTCCATGCCGTCGGGCAGGTCGGCGCTTACAAGGCTTTTGCAGCCCGCGAACGCGTAGTCCCCGACTGTTTTCAGCGTGGAGGGTACGCTTATCTCCGTGAGCGACGAACAGCCTGAGAACGCGTAGTCCCCGATGGACGCTACGGGCGCGGAGATGATTATTTTAGTTATCTGCTCACAGCGGCAGAACGCGGCCGGGTCTATCCCCGTTACGGGACAGCCGCCGAGGGTCTGCGGAACGGTCACTGCGCCCTGTACCGAATCGTCGCAGTCCGTGATGATTGCCGAGCCGTCGCGTATCTCATAGGTCAGAGAATCGTAGACCTGAGCATGAACAGGGAGGTATGAATTGAATAATCTGCCGAGTCCGCTCAGCGGCCCTGAGCCCAGTATCAGCGCCAGACAGAGTATGACGGACAGTGCTTTTTTCATTCTGTCGTTCATGATCAAACCTCCTCCCAGTGAGCGTAAAGGGTCTGATCGCTCTCAATATTTGCGATTGTGTCCGCTGTGATACGCGTGCCTGCGTCGGGGCTTGTGAACCAGCCGGTGAAGGTATAGCCCTCACGGGCGACCGCGGGCAGAGTGCCGTAGGCCTCGCCGCTCGTGACTTTGAAGCCGTTCGGCGAGAAATCGCTCTTATCTGCGGCGGCCTCAAATTTCAGCTTCAGCTTGTAATTGCTGTATGTAACGGACTGGCTTGAGGAGGTGCTGAACCAATAGCGGAAATTAAGCTTTGACGCGCTTTGCTGTTCGATCTCATTGAACTCTGCCCACTTGAAAGTCGAGGTGCCTCTGATATCGCTGTTGCGCGTTCTGTCAAGGCCTCCCGTCGCTTCAAAGACAAGACAGCCTGCGCTGAAGGTTCCGCCCGTATTCTCAACGGAGACGGTGTACGGCTGGTCTATCTCAGCCCTGAACGGCATCTCGGCAAAGGTGCCGCTGTTGACGCTCGCCGTACCGTTCAGCGTGATCTCCGAGGTCAGGGAATCATAGCTGTATGTGATACCGTTGACAGTGACGGGTTCCCTCGGAACGGAGAAAAGGTTGACCCCGATATCGTCGTGATTGACGTCGAAGAATACGTTCTTGACGTTGTCCGTCCTTTTCAGTTCACAATTTATTCCGCTTGAATCCTTGTATCGGTAAAGTCTGACATAATCCACCACGAAATCATTGGTATAATTCTTCCAGTCCTCGTCGCCGTTTATATAGCCGTCGGCGGCCTTGCTTGTTTTGCGCGCAGGGCTTGACCATCCGTAGCCGGGCACGCCGTTTTTGCCGGAAATCTCAACGGAGAGCAGGATGTATTCAAACGCCCGGGTGACGAGTATCTCATTCTCCGGCGAATCCTCATAATCCACGGTCTTTTTACCGTCAACGTAAAAAATCAGGCGATCGGGATTCCACTCAAGGCCGTAGGTGTGGTAGCCCTCATAGGGGCTTGAATCAAGCTCCGTCATGCCGAAGTGCTTTGACGTAAGATCGTCGCCGTAGCCGTTGGTGTACATATTCTGATCGACGCTGTTGTAGTTGCCGGACGTGGCGCAGTACCCCTCAAAGATATCTATCTCCGATCCGTTCCTGCCGTTCTGACAGGAGGCTATGCCCTGACCTGCGGCGGAGCCCGAGGACATCGACGAGCTGTTGAGCCAGAATGCTCCCCACATACCGCAGCCGAGAGGTATAATGCATCTGCATTCAATATAGCCGTATTTGTATTCGACCTTGTTCGTCGACTGGATACAGCAGTTGTACCATCCGGCGGGGCCTCCGTCGAGCCCGTCCTCGCAGTAGGCGGTTTTTATGTGCAGGTTGCCGTCGTGAACGCTGAGCATCCTGCCGTTCATGAACGCGCCCTTGCGCATGATGGTTTTATACTGACAGTCGCTCGTATAGGTCCATATATCGGTATTCAGATGATCCGAATCGAACTCATCCGCAAATACCGGCTCCGGGTCGAATTTTGACATATCGAGATCCCGCGATATTTTTGGGTAGTTGATAAATGCCGCCGCGCCGAAGGTTATTGCCGCGGCAGTTATAATTGAGATGATAACTTTTAATCTGCCCATAAGCGTTTCCTCCCTGAGAGATCAAATAGGTTTATTTTAATTTAACATACTACGGAATGATTCTCAAGATAAAAAATAACTAAGGCAATACCGCATAATTCGCGGCGCACGCCTTGCTTGATTCTTATTCCGTCATCTTACACAATTTTTCTTTGAAAGGCGCCAGCCTTCCTGCATAAAAATTGTATAATCTGACGAAAAATTCTACTGCGCAATCCGCACACCTGAATTATGCGGTATTGCCCTAAAAATCGCCCCGTTTTTTCAGCAGGAAAATAAAGAACAAAAAACCGGGCAGACAGAACGGCTTAATCAGCCTGTGTCTGTTGCCCGGAAATATTTGCCGTCAGTTTGCGAAGGCGTCCCTGACCGTATAGTACGCCGGCTTTTCGTTGCCCTTTCCGTCTATGATGCCCCAGCCGGTCTCAACGGGGCAGTCCGACTGGCCGCATACGTAGCACGCCTCGGAATCGTTCCACATATAGATAAACGCGCCGATGCAGTAATCCAAGCTTTTAAAGATCGGAATGACGTCCGCGTAGAACTTTGCCTGTCCCTCGGGGCTGTGCGGGTAGCCAGTGAGGATGAAGTCCTCGGGCAGCTCGCAGTAGATGTGATTGGCGTATTCGCCCTCAAAGAGCAGAGCCCATTTCTCGTCGTCGCTCAGATCCTTGTAATAGGTGTGGAATTCATCCCTGATACGCTCCGGCAGAGCGTCGATAAACGCGTCGATGTTCTGCCTTGCCTCTTCCTCGGAGTGGACTCCGTATTTTTCAAGGATAGCGGTTTTTTCTTCCTCTGTTTTCGGTTCGCCGTAGCCTATGTAGCCGAATTCGGAAATGATTATCGGCTTGCGCGTGACGGTGTGTATCATTTTGATCAGCGCCGGGAAGGTCTCCATTGATTTTATGACGTTTTCAAACGATCCGAAATAGAGGTCTGCGCCGACGTAGTCCGTATATCTGCTGTACGGCATCATCAGGAACGGCATGGCCGCTATGCCGAGCCCGCCCAGATTATAGCCGATGAGTATATCTCCCCTGAGCGGATACATGGCCTTGAGCTGAACGCCGATGAATTTTGCCGCCTCCGTCAGCTTGAACGGCTTTGTAAAGCGGTCTACGCCCATTTCGTTGGCTATCTGAAAAGCTCCGGCTATGCCCTGATAATCCCGGATATAGAATCGGGCGATCTCCTGTATCCCGTCAATATCATCCGGATCGCGGATATCAAGCCCGTGCTCAAGGTAGGAGCGCGGATTGGGAGTAATCGCCATGACCTTTATTCCGTTGTCGGCGTATTCCTTGAGGGTGTTTTTCATATTAATATAGCTTTGTGTGAGCTGTCCGTTCTCGTCAAACGGGAACGGGATATCCTCGCGTATCCACCCTATGTTGGCGTCCTTGATCTGTTGGTATTCCGGCTCGGGATGGCAGATTCCGGCCATAAAACCACCTGCCTTCTCCATGGCTGCTACGGCTTCGCCGGGGATCTCAGTATATTTGCCGACCATCCCGAAGACAGAGGAGAGCAAAGGCGTGATTATTGCCAGGATAATTGATATCAGTCTTGCAAGAACAGTAGGAAACTGCATAATTGAACCTCCTTGTTATTATATCGGAATTATACCATTACAGCGGATCAATGTCAATCTTTCATTCGTAAGCCTTTGAGCTTAGACTGAATATTTATCTTGAAAAAGTCTGCGATTTAAGGTAAAATAGATTTGTTGAAATCGAATATAACCAAATCGAAACGGCAGCATTTTTTCAAGGAGGAATACCATGCTTAAACCTTCGATATCCCCGTCGCTGATGTGCGCGGATATTTTCAGACTGAAAGAGACGATAGACGCATTTGAGGCCAACGGGATCGAATACCTGCATATTGACGTTATGGACGGCGCGTTTGTCCCGAATTTCTGCCTCGGGACCGATTATTGCCGCAGAATGAAGGATAGGACGGCGATACCGCTGGACATTCACCTCATGGTGACTCAGCCGCTTGAAAAGCTGGGAGCTTTCCCGTTTGGCGAAGGGGACGTGGTCTCCGTCCACCATGAGAGCGACAGCTTTGAGAATACTGTCGAGGCTCTCGAGCGTATCCGCGCACGCACAGCGAGACCGTTCATAGCCATTAATCCCGACACCCCGATCGAGGCTCTGGACGGCTACATTGAGCACATAGACGG
>JAFSXA010000222.1 GCA_017450135.1 Clostridia bacterium
GTACTTCTGGGAGATGAGCTTGTAGTAAGTGTCGCTCGTCCCGTTTTCCTGATAGGTCCACGCAGCGGAGGCGCCGATCGTGAACGCGGAAACGAGCATGATAACCGCAAGCGTCATCGCCAGAGTTTTGAAAAGTGCTCTTTTCATGGTTTCTCTCCTTTTAAAAAGATTTTATTCATATTGCCCGAGTTTTATCGGACAGGCTTACCTCGGATCTTCTTCGGATGACCCGATGAGAATCTCCCTACGGATACCGCTGAGGAACTCTCATCGGATTATCTTCATAAAATCCGTCATAAGCTCATCTGACAAAAAACGGTTAATATACGGTCATTATATCGTCAAGGCTTACAGCTTGTACGCCTTAAACATATGGTGGGTCTTTTGCTTCTCCTTAGGCGGCTCAGGCAAGTAATCGCCGTACAGACTGCTCAGGAAGGTATCGTAGCCGATCATAGTCGGAAATTTTTCGCCGTTGAATTCTACCTCAACAGCCTCAGCAAACGCCTCGGCGGGGATAATATCCTTTTCGCGGTAAACGTTCCACGCCTTGTTGCCAAGGTACTTCGGCTTACTGCTCCGATTATCCTTGACGCTCGCGTTCATAACGTTTTTCAGATAATGCTCGGTACCGAGCAGCTTGCAATAAAGCATCAAAACGCCTTTGATACAGCGCTTGACCGGGTTGACGGAATCGGGCTTCTGCATTTTAGTCAAGCCGAGGCGGAAAAGATTCTTTTGGATATATTTGCTCTCTTTTCTCGCCTTCTCTATGTCGTCATTCCACGCGTCCAGCGGGAAAAGATCCACGTCAAGTCCCAGCGAAACGCCCGTCTTGTGGCCGGGCTCTTCTTTTTTGGTAGTAATATCACACAGCTTTGCGTAGGTGAACAGAAAGCCGGGGTCCTTCTCATAGGCATAGAGCCTGTAACGGTCGTTATCCTGATAAGTCGCGACCAGTCTTTTATAATCCTCTCGCGGGATAAGAACGTCAATATCGTCGTCCCACGGGATAAAGCCCTTGTAGCGGATAGCTCCGAGGAGCGTTCCGTGGGAAATAAAGTAGCGGATATTGTTTTGTTTGCAGAAAGAATCAAGCTCTTTCAATACGCCGAATTCAATCTCTTTCGTCTCCTGAAGGGACAATTCTCTCATATAGCTTCACATACTCCTCATATCTGTCGCCCTTATCAAAGGCAAGCGCTTTTTTAACGCATGCCTCTCGCGAAAAGGGTCTATCCTCACAAACGCGGAGGATCTCTTTTTCCAGCGCGTCAACATCGTCACACTCAACAGCCGACCCGCAGCACTCGTCAATGATCTCCGGGCTGCCGCCGGTATTGAAGGTGATAACGGGCGTTCCGCAGGCGAGCGCCTCCATGTTGACCGTCGGATAATTCTCTTCCCTGGTCGGATTGACAAAAGCATCCGCCGCGGAATATATCTGAGCCAGCTCACGCTGATCCTGCGTTCGATGTACGGAAATGATATTGTCCGGCAACGCCGCGTCCACGGCGTCGTCCGTACCGATCAGTACGATCCGATAGTCGTCGGGCAGCCTTCGCGCAAGCTCTGAAAAAACGTCCAGACCCTTCTTCCTGCCCCAGTCAAAGGATACTCCGAGGACGAGCCTCTTGTCACAAAGACCGCGCTTTGAGCGAAAGTCGCTGTCGGTCGGTTTAAATATATCAAGGTCGATCCCGTTATGGATGACCTGAACAGGATAATTCTTTAAAAAAGATTGCTTTACCAAGCCCGCCAGCCACTCGGACGGTGTGACGATCGTCATATCCAATCCTTGAAGCAGGCGCTTCTTTTTATCAAAGAGCTCACCGCTCTTGTCAAAAAACCATGAATACTCGCGCTTTTGAACGCAGTCATGGCAGCGGCTCTTCCATTTGTCGCAGCCCGCCATAGTAAAATGAGTACAGTAACCGGTAAATGCCCAGCAGTCATGGAAAGTCCAGACGAGCCTTGTACCCTTGTCCTTGAAATAAGAAAACAGCGTCTCAAGGTTACAGTCGTGGCTGTGGATATTATGCAGATGAACTATGTCGGGGCTGAGCCGCTCGAGATTTGAGATAAGCTCCCGGGTGGCTTTTACGGAATTGAAGCCGTAATTTCCGAGAACTCTCGATCTGAGAGCCTGAGAACGAATATAATTATCGGTCGAATAACGGAGCCCGAGGGGGTATCCCGATGATCTTCCGCTGTGAAGGATATGGTTTTCGATCCCTTTCGCGGTCAGCTTTTCGCTGATACCGACGCATATTTTGCCGGTGCTCCCTATCCCGCAGGTACAGTTGAGCTGAACGATCTTCATCACATGCTCTCCCAGAAGAAACGATACGGAACGATATGCATTTTACTTCCTCCGCTTATACTGATGAAGAAGTATACATAGAAGAACGCGAGCATGACATATCTTCCGACCAAAGCGATCTTGCGGTATTTGATCCTGCTGCACTGTATGATCCTGGGCAGCAGCAGCGGGATAAAAATGATATAATAATAGCTCATCCTCATTACAAGGAAGTTCAGAGGAGTGAACATCTGTATCGCCAGAGAGATCAACAAAAAATTTCTCAGCGCGAAGGTCTCCTCATCCATCATGGAATCGTCGGGTATCAAAAAGGAGAATACGGTAAACAGAATAAACAGGATAAGCATCGTATACGCGCCGGTCGCGACCGTAGACGCGTCATAGTTGGTGTACTCCTCGATGAATCTGCCTAAAAAGCCGAATATCTGCCTATTGAAAACGAAAATAAGTCCTAAGACCGGAACAACGGCAAAAAGCCATTTTTTGGTCACTCTGAGGTGATAGAGCGGATACATGAGTATCAAAATAAACGCGCTGGTGTGGATGAACACCGCCGCGACTACGGCGATCAGAAAAGGGACGATCCATTTTCTCCGAGTAAACTCGTAAGCGATCATACCGATACCGAGAGCGAGCATCTGTCTGATACCGGAGAAAAGCATAAGAAAGGTAGACATCGTACAGAACAGAACGATCGTCAGCGGCGTGTCAACGCACAACCTTCGGTAGGTCGGGTATAACATCGCGCTGACCATCAATCCGGTAACAGCGATAAAGACATGAGGATCTCTGGTGAACACCGCGACCACTTTCATCAGCAGCTGAAAGCCGAGCTCCAGCGCGCTTTTTTGATCGAGGTGCAGCCCGGTCGTCCTCGCGGTCTGCTCGAAGAAATTCATATAGTTGTTCGTGTCGTTTCCGATACCTCTGTTTCGGAACATCACGAGGACCGTCATGAACAGAAAGAAAATAAACAGCGAGAATTTTTCAAGGCTGACTTTATTGATTCTCAGCCTATCCGTAAAAGGAGAAATGATGATAGGTACGGTCAGCATGATGATAAACGGCACCATATCATTATCTCCTCCTTTGCGTTAACGGTTTACGGGTCTGCCGGCGGCAATATCTGAAAAATCCTTCCTCAGCATATTTTCTATATCCGCCTTCATATGATTCTTCTTACCTAACTGATTGGCTTTCTCAGAGTATTCGACGATCAGCTCGGGGCTCTCAACGAGCGCTCGCACCGCGCCGGGAAGGTCTTTGAGATCATTGACGCATACAGCCGCGTCATTTTCAAAAAGATAATCCATTCCTCCCTGCTTTGCGGGACCTACCGCCAAAACCGCGCACCCGCTGTTCAGACAGTCGATTATCTTTGTCGAAAAGGACAGTCTGGTGAGAAGCCGGTTTTTCAGGTCAAACGACTCCGCGAATATCGCGACGTCAGAGCCATTGTACCGCTCCTCTAATTCCCGATAAGGGATCAAGCCGTGTAAAAATGAGTTTTTTCCGTCATTCAGCGTCTTTTCCCAACGGGGCTCGGGCTTTGTACCCGAGTATATATGAAGCTGCGCCTTGATCTTGTTTTCATTCAAGGGCGCGATCGCCTTTGCCGCCGCTTCAAGTATCCTCCATCTGTTCAGATACAGGCTGCCGGCGTAAATAAACCGAACGGGCTCGCCCGGCTCGGTAATTATCCTCTCAAACGGAGCGGACTTGCACAGCAGCTTCATCGGACGTCCGAACAGCTTTTCATACTCCGTTTTCTGCGTCCGCGTCATTGTATATATGAGTGAGCTCTCGGCAAACATCCTGCGTATCCATTTTCGCGTGATCAGCCTGTTGATCCAGAAGGAGGGCGCGAAGCGTATCTGCTTTAAAGAGTAATTGTCATCAGAAATGTATGAGATCATGGGGCACTTCGCGACGCTTCTCGCGTAAAGCGCGACCTTTGAAACGTGATAATAGTAGTAGCAGGGAGCAAAGATTATATCCGGTTTAAAATCGGTGATGAAAGCCCTCAGTTCGTCGGTTTTCCAATCCATCACCGTCCACATAAGCTCTCTTACAAGCTGTGAGGCGCTTTTGAAGGCTCCGGGAATCCTGCTGTTGATCTGATTCTCAATAGCTGTCGGCTCCGCTTCACCGGCGGCGGAGTAATCCTTTTCCTCCAGCCGGCGTCCCTTCGCTTTTGAGAGCAGCATAGAATCCGAAATCTGATAATACCTTCGGCATATGCTGTTCTGAGGAGCCTCTCCGGAGCAGTATATCTGAGCCAGCTCGGCGTCCGGAAAGGCGCGGAAGATATTGGAAAGGACGTTGCCGCCGTTATTGGTATCGCGCCAAGCCTCATAGGACACAACAAGTATATTCATCAAAGCCTCTTTATCTTTTTGATCAGGAACACTGTCCCGGATACCCCGAACAGCCGCGCCATCCATTTGATCATTCTCGCGCGCCGGGTAACGCTGTATCGCAGATACTTCAAGCCGACGCAATCGCGATAGACCTTTGTAAGCTCAGGAGCGGACAGCGCCAGCGCCAGGATATAATTGGCGCCCTGTTCTCCGAGATAAGCTCTCAGTATCCCCGCGGTATCTTCATTATCGGCGTTCTCGATATATTTGACGATCCGGCCGTAGTGGCTGTTAAGATCTATCAGATTCTTCTCCTTGAGCGTCTTGGTGATCGAGCCCTGCCGGATACGGTAAGCGTTGAGGGTCATATCCGAAAAAACGCAGCTTTTCAGTTTTTGAAGCAAGCGCGTCAGCCACTCGACGTCCTCGGAATACACTCCCTGTTCAAAATCAAGAGAGCCGTCCGAAAAGAATCCGCGTGTGACCGCCATATCCCACGCGCAGACGATAAGCTGCTTTGAGCGGATAAAGCGGACGATCTGCTCCGGGACCTCACAGGTCTCGGCGGAAAAGCCGTCAGCGGCTTCGTCGGTGAATGTATTATCGCTCTCCTCCACCTTGCGATGCCTCCAGAAAACCGCGTCAACAGAGTCATCGGAAAGACGGTTATTGATTTCCTCAAGGCCGAATTTTGTCAACCAAAAGTCGTCGGAATCCAGAAAGATCAGGTAATCGCCCTTTGCCGCGTGTATGCCGGTGTTGCGCGCAGATGAGAGCCCGCCGTTCGGCTGTTGAATCAGCCTGACGCGATCATCGCTCAACGCGTATTCAGCGCAAATATCCGAGGAGCCGTCGGTCGAGCCGTCGTCAACGAGGATCAGCTCAAAATCAGTGAACGTCTGGTGAAGAACGCTGTCGACGCACTGTCGTAAATAATCCTTGACCTGGTAAACAGGTACGATCACTGAAAATCTCATTCTGACTCCTGAGGCTTTTTTACAGTCGGCTGTCCGCAAAAGGTTTTTTGCATGCCCTGCTTAAAGCTGACTATCTGATATTTGTTATCAAAGCAGCCCGAAACAGCCGTATCGTACATAACGCCGCCGTAAATTTTTTGAATGATTGAGAGACGTCGGAACACCTTCACAAACCATCCCAAAAACCCGGAATCATGCGTTTTTTTACGGAAAACGGAACGGATGGTGTGGATCATCTCGACCGTGTTCGGCGCGACGTCATCCTGCGGAAGAAAAACCCCCGACGACGAATTCTCGACGATCAGTCTGACGAGCTCGGATAAGTTGTCTATATATAACATGCTTTGCCGGATCTCGGTAAAAGCATAGGGGCAGATAAACTGCATCAGCGCCAGCTTGCGGAACAAGGGAATATAATTTCCCCCGCAGCCGGGGCCGTATACATTCGGAGGCCGTACTATCGCAAGCCTGAAGGTATCATCCTCCAGAGCACGGAGCTGTTTTTCAGCCTCCAGCTTGCTGCCGCCGTAACCGCCGACAGCGTTCAGGGGCGTGTCGCTTTTGATCACGCTGTCAGAAGCGGACAGCGTTTTCCCCACTCCGTAAACTCCCATCGTGCTCAGAAAAACGAATTGACTGACTCCGCTTTCTTTTGCAAGGCGGGCGATCTTTACGGGAAGCTCCGTATTGACCGCGTTAAAAAGCTCGTCGGAAGCGTCCTTCGCGTTTTGATGGACAATCGCGGCAACATGAATCACGGAATCGTAGCGGGAAAAGTCCGCGTTTCTCCATTCATCGCTTACTGTATCGACTTCGTACGCCGTATGTCCGAACGATTCTAAATACGATTTGATATTAGTACCGATATAGCTTCCTTTACCGGTTATCAGTATTCTCATTAAGCCATGTTCTCCGTTCAGCCCTTATTCATAAGCCTTTTTCTGTCTTTCAAAAGCAATTCAAAGAAGCGCTGCTGTTCAAAGTTATCCGTCACATAGCGGATACCCTCTCTGCCGAAGCGTTCTCTCATATCGCTGTCGCGGTACATCCTCAGCATCGCTTCCTCCAGCTCACGGACCGTCTGCTTTGGAACGACCAGACCGGTTTCTCCGTTTTTCATTCCGTTGATGGGACCGGGAATATCGGTAACGATAACGGGAACTCCCATTGCCTGAGCCTCGATAACGCTCAGCCCAAAGCCCTCTCTGTAGCTCGGGAGCACATAGCAGTCCGAAGCCGCGAGGTACTGCTCTACGGTATCGGTCTCGCCTGTATAGAAGATATTCTTCCGCTCAAGCGACCAGTTATATAGCTCACTGTCGACCGTCTCATCGACCTCGTTTCCGCCGACGATGAAGAAGTACGACAGATTTTTTTCACTCATATCCCGATAAGCTCTCAACAATTCGTTGATACCCTTATCGCGTTTTACTCTTCCCACAAAGACATACACAAAGGCGTCGTCCGGAATACCGTACCGTGAGCGGATGACTTTTCTGTATTCTTCCTTACGGCTCGCGTCAAATTTGCCGAGGTCGACTCCGCAGGCGCTGCCGTTCCAGAGGACGGAGCACTTTTTGGCAGGATACAAACCCTCTTTGACAGCGTATTCCATATTGCTGCGGCTGTCGGGCTCGATCCAGGTCGATTTACGGCAGATGGTTTTTTCCATGGTTTTCAGGATCATCCGCTTCACGCCGGAAAAGCCGGCGTATGCCATTCCCCATTGGCAGTAAAGCCGCACGGGAACACGGGCGGAGGAGGCGGCGATTGAAGCGTACAGCGACGCGTTCGGCGTAGAATACTGCACCAGATCAAAGCGCTCGCGCTTGAATATCTCCTTTATCTCTCTGATCGCCCTGAAAGCGTCGGGGCTGAGCCCGCGCTTCATATCAACGGGATAATAATGGATATAATCCGGAAGAGAAGCGGCAAAGGCGTCGTCGGAATTACAGATAAAGCTGATGTCCCAGTCGGTATGCTCGTGGATATATTCGGCGGATTTTCTGATGAACGCGTTTATTGTAAGAGGGATCGTAGTACAATAACAGATCTTCGTCATTTTATCTTCCTCACGGGAACGCCGACATACGTCCCCTTCTCCTTTATATCGCGGATAACTACCGCTCCGGCGCCTACGATACAATCTTCGCAAACCGAAATATTATTGATAACGGTTACGCCCGCGCCGACAAAGGTCTCCTCTCCGATATGTACGGTTCCCGCCAGATGTGTACCGACGCCGATATGTACATAATCGCCGATCACGTTATCATGATCCAGTGAGGTCGAGGTATTGATGATTGCGCCTTTGCCGATCCTGACTCCGGGATTGATCACAACACCCGCCATTATGACAGAGCCCTCTCCGACAGAAAAGTCATCGGAAATAATGCTTTGAGGATGGATCAGGGTCACGATATTTCCGTTCGCCCGTTCAAGAAGCTGTAAATATTTCTTTCTCAATTCGTTATTGCCGAGGGCAACAAAGAAATCGCAATCCGGCAAATACCGTTCTATGTCTGCTGTCGTTCCGGAAACAATATCCTTTTTTGAGGGATTGTCATCCAGGAAAAGGATCGTCTGATAGCCGTTCAGTCTCGCTATCTCAGAACAAACCTTTCCGTGACCTCCCGCCCCGATAATAACCAAGCTTTTTTTCATCAACTATTCAACCCCGTATCCTCATTACCGACAAATTTTTCCATCGTCACGTTGGTATCTGAGCTTATCCCCTCTCGCTTAAACGCTGTATAAATCGTTTTTAATACGATCCTTAAATCCAACAAAAAAGATATATTCCTTGTATACCAAACGTCCAGTTTAAATCTCTCATCCCATGAGAGCGCGTTTCTGCCGTTCACCTGAGCGTAGCCCGAAAGCCCCGGCCTTACGTCGTGTCGGCGGCGCTGTTCCTCGCTGTAGAGCGGAAGGTACTCTACCAGCAGCGGTCTGGGACCTATCACGCTCATATCCCCCCTGAGAATATTGACCAACTCGGGCAGCTCGTCAAGAGAGGTTGAGCGCAGCAGCCTTCCGAAGCGCGTCAGGCGCACGCTGTCAGGCAGCAGCTCGCCGTTCTCATCCCTCGCGTCCGTCATGGTACGGAACTTATAGAGGGTAAAGAGCCTTTCCCTGCCTGTTTTCTTATCGATCCTTCCGGGACGCTCCTGCCGAAAGATAACCGGCCCGCCCAGCTTTATCCTGACGAGCAGCGCGACCAGCGCTATCAGCCACGAAAGCAGCGTCAAAGCCAGCGCCGCGCAAATAATATCCAAAGCGCGCTTCACAAAGCGAGGATATATGCCGCTTGCGGGAGCACGCCGGTCAGAACGGCTCATTCAAAGCAACTCCTTATGATCTGAATAACGGCTTCCTGCGTTTCGGGCGTCATCTTGTTGTCGCTCGGCAGGCACAAACCCCTCGCAAAAATATCCTCGCACACGCTGTGAGCGTCGTCTACGCTGACAACGGGACAGTCCGCAAATATCGGTTGCATATGTAAAGGCTTCCAGATAGGACGGCTCTCGATATTCAGTTTCTGCAGCGTCTCATAGATTTCCGTCGGGCAGCTCTTGCCCTTCTCGGTTCGGAAAGTCACCTCTTCGTCCGTACGTTCCTGGGCGCACATAGCGTTCTCGTCTATCAGTATACAGCTGAGCCAATAATTCGGCTTGCTGTCGGAAGTATACGGATTCATTATCAGAGGAAGATCGGAAAGACCCTCCTGATAGCGCTGATAGATCGCCTTCTTCTGCGCGATATGCTCCTCAAGATACGGGAGCTGACCGCGGATAATCCCCGCAATGATATTGCTGATGCGGTAGTTATAACCGATCTCTTTATGCTGATACCACGGCACGGGCTCCTTTGCCTGAGTTGAGAGCTTACGCACATGGCGCGCCGCCTGTTCATCGTCGGTCAGAAAGCATCCGCCTGCCGAACCGGTGATGATCTTGTTGCCGTTAAAGCTGATAACGTTCAGATGTCCGAACGAGCCGCTCTGCTTTCCTTTGAAAGTCGCGCCGAAAGACTCGGCGGCGTCTTCGATCAGTATGGCATGATGCTCGTCACAGATCCTCCTGATTTCATCGAGCTTTGACGGCGTGCCGTATAGATTCACGCAAATCACCGCTTTTGCGCTCGGATAGAGTTTAAACGCCTTTTCAAGCGCAACCGGGTCCATATTCCATGTGTCATACTCAGAGTCGATCAATACAGGGATCGCGCCTTCATAGATGACAGGATTGACCGAAGCGCAGAACGTCATATCGGAACAAAGGACATAGTCGCCTTTGCCGATTCCCGCCTCAATCACAGCCAGGTGCAGCGCTGCGGTACCGTTAGTTACCGCGACCGAATACTTGCATCCGGTCTTTTCGCACATGAGCCGCTCGACCTCGTCGATATTCTCTCCGACGGTTGATTTCCAGTTGGTTTCGATTGCTTTGGTGATATACTCGATTTCTTCTTCGTGATAGGTGGGCGTAGATAACCACACCCTTTTACTTATTTCCATTAACCGCAACTCACATTCTTAATAGAATAAAAAAGAGTTAGCATCACTGACTGCTCTTTTTATAATAATCCTTATAATAATCCTTATAGTAATAATCTCCGTATCTGCCGTACCTTCCGTACTTGCCGTAACGTTTTTTCTTATAGTACTTTCTTTCTTCTGCCTTACCGTTATACACACAGCCGATGATCTTTGCTTCGGAAAACTTCAACTGCCTGAGCATTTCGTTAACGCTCTGAAACTCCGAAAGCTCATGACGTATCACAAGCAGATAGCCGTCGATCGTACCGGATAACAGTACGGCGTCAGACACAACGTTGATCGGAGGAAAATCAAAAACGATATAGTCATAAGTCTCTTTGAGAAGCTCGACCAGTTTGAGCATTTCATTAGAGTTGATGAGCGTGGTCGCATCAGGCGGGATCGTACCCGAAGAGATGATATCTACGCCGAGGTTTTTGATGCGGACGATCGGAACCTCCTCGATCTGTCCGGAAAGGTAGTTGGACAGACCTTCTTTTGCATTAATATTTAATTTGGAAATAACCGTAGGAAGCCGCAGGTCACAGTCGATCAAAACAACTTTTTTATTCAGCTGTGCAAGCGAAATCGTCAGGTTGACAGCTACCGTACTCTTTCCCTCGCCGCGGTTGGCAGAGGTGATGCCGATACATTTACAGCCGGTACCGGGCAGAGAAAAAGTGACGTTCGCTCTGAGTGTCTTATATGCCTCTTGTACAGAGAACGGAGACGACGAAGAAAGGAGCATCGCCTTTGAAGAAGGGCTGCGTTTTGTATCCTTTTCTTTTTTTCTCATGCCTTGCTTTCCCCCTCTTGCGCCGTTTCTGCCTTACTGCCGTATCCGTATTCATAAGAGCCGTAATCGCCGTCGCCTTTGTTTGATACAGTATTATCCGGCAACACGCCTAAAATCGGCAATCCGAAACGCTGTTCGATTTCATCCTCGCTTCTGATGACGTCATCCGAGAAGTAGCGGATAAGAACAATAACCGCAACAATCAAAGCGCCGAAAATAAATCCAAGGATTGCATACTTAATATAATTCGGTTTATATCTGACGCTGGAATAAACGGGATAGTCCACGATCTTCATGGAGCTTCCCTCAACGATCTGCGACATATATGCAGGCGCTGTCTTAGCGATCGCATTAGCAAGCTCGTACGCCGTCTGAGGATCCTGGTTGACAACATACACAGAGATCAGCTCGGTCTCATCCTTTATTTCCGTAGAAACCATCTTACTGATTTCATCGTATGTCATTTTTGAGTTAATCGACTCCAAAGAGGCGGATAAAATCGTATTGCTGCGCAAAATGTAGCTAAAGGTTTTTGTAAGCTGCTGAGCCGCCGCCAGGTCCGAATTAGTCAGTACGCTTTTCTCAGACGCCTGGGCATGCTGATTGTTGACGTATGCGCTGAAGCCGCAGCGGTATGTCGGCTTAATCATCAGCTTAGTCGCCCCAAAAGCGATACAGGCAACAATAAACCCTACCAGAGCCATCAGCCATACCCTTGACAGCAACACTTTTAAAATAGGTATGATGTCGATCTCAATCTCGTTTTTCTGTTTCGGATTGTATTCCTTTTCTTTCATCTTTCTCCCTCGTAACACAAAAGCGTCTTTTCAGAAACTAATGCAATTTATTTCCGACAGTATGGGATGTAACTCTTAATTTGCTAAACATCTTCAACGCTGATCGGGTATATCTGTTACAGCGGTCTCAACAAATCATAAGGCGTCGTATTGATCCTGCGAAACATCGGCAATCATGCCGACTGACACACCTGATGCTGCATCGACAATATTGTGGCCCGGGGATAATACCGCAAAAAACACTATTATCCATTTTACCCCATAATATTATAATTATCGAATACATTATACTCATTTTGATACACAAAGTCAATCAAAAAAACCTTTATCTTTTAAAAAGAATAGATACATTATCTTGTAAGTAGAGTGAATTTTTATTCATTTTTACTAATTTTACCAAAATTTATTATCGTTAAAGCAATTCTGTTTTCGCCGATCATATGACGGTTTGATCTGGTGCTGTGTAAAACACAATCCCGCTTTGCGAGAGATATGGCGCTGGTCGAAAAGTATATCAACAGCTTGTTTCCTGCCTGGGGCATTCGCTTTATCGGCGTGGTCATTATCAGCGGTTCGGCGAGAACCTCAGACTGCTCACCGATCAGCTCGACAGTAAGAACTTCTACGCTTTCAATCCGAGCTACGACGTCAAGTGCTTCAAGAAAACAAAACGCGATAAGAAGCAATAAGCATTTAAACGCAAAAAAGGCGCTCTCTGCGGTTCAGAGAGCGCCGAACTAATTATACTAAGTTTCATTAAAACACTTTAACATTTATTGCGTTAAATTCCGTATAACTTCGTTGTCCTCCTTGACAGGCGCCAGCCTGTCTGCGTCGTCCGCCTCGTTCTACGAAATTTTCCGATAATAAATTTGTTAAAGCGTTTAATGGAAACTTAGTATAAAGAATTCTATAGATGATAAAACGACCTCAGACAAATCACAGTCTGAGGTCGTTCATATTTGTAAGTTTGGTTTATGCGCTTTTCTTTTTGAACAGCGCCACCTTGACCACGCCCTTGGGATCCTTGATCAGCAGGATCACGAGCCAGATGATCAGCCCGAGTGCCACAACGGATAAACCAAGGAAGAGATCGTTCAGCATATCGGCAGGAGCGGGGGTGAAGTACGCCGCGCCAAGCTCAGCATATTCAAAGATCGCGTCAACGAACCACATGATCGAA
>JAFSXA010000223.1 GCA_017450135.1 Clostridia bacterium
CCCCGGCGACTGCGAGGGCGCAAAATATCCCAACTGGGTCACCTGCCCGTGGCCGGACGATTTCGAAAGGATACTCGATTACCAGTGGAACGACGTGCTCATCCCTTACTGGAGGGAGCTTGTTGAATTCGCAAAGGCTCATGGGGTGAATAAAATTGGATTGGAGCTGCACCCCGGCTTCTGCGTATACAACACACAGAGCCTTATGAAGCTGCGCGACGCCGTAGGCCCGGAGATCGGCGCAAACTTCGACCCCAGCCATCTGATATGGCAGGGCATGGAGCCGGTTGCGTGCATAAGAGCCATGGGCGACGCCATCTTCCATTTCCACGCCAAGGATACCAGGATGGACAAGTACAACACGGCGGTCAACGGCGTGCTCGATACCAAGCCCTACGCTGACGAGATCAACCGCTCATGGATATTCAGGAGCGTAGGCTACGGCAACGACGAGACCTATTGGAAGGATATCATCAGCAACCTGCGCATGGTTGGCTATGATTACGCGATAAGCATCGAGCATGAGGACAGCCTGATGAGCCAGAACGAAGGGCTCACCAAGGCGATAGACGTGCTCAAAAGAGCTATGATAACCGAGCCTGCCGCGGCTATGTGGTGGGCGTGATCCCTGTTGAGGAAAGGTGGATTCTTATGTTGAACGGAAAAATCGGAACAGCCGTAATCGGTTACGGCGGTATGGGAAGCTGGCACGCTTGGAAGATGAGCGAGCCTATGGGCGAGAGGATGCAGGTCGTCGGTATCTATGATATCGACCCCGAACGCAGAGCTCAGGCCGAGAAGGACGGCTTCCACGCCTTTTCTTCCCGTGAGGAGCTTCTTGCGGACGAGAGGATAGATTTTGTTGTGGTCGCCACCCCGAACGAGGTGCACAGGGAGATCTCAGTCGCCGCCCTTGAAGCGGGCAAAAACGTGATGAGCGAAAAGCCGGTCACGATGACGCTCGCCATGCTTGACGATATAATTGATGCGGCGAACAGGACGGGGAAATTCTTCACGGTGCATCAGAACAGGAGATATGATGCGGACTATCTGACGATAAAGAAGATTTATGACGAGGGCACGCTCGGCAGAGTGTTCAACCTGCAGTCAAGGGTCTGCGGCTCCCGGGGCATCCCCTCGGGCTGGAGGATGCGCAAGCGCAACGGCGGCGGAATGATGCTCGACTGGGGCATCCATCTCCTCGACCAGGCCATGATGATCTTCGACGACAAAAAGCTTGAATCCGTCTACGCGCAGTTTACCTATATCACCCATGACGAGGTTGACGACGGCTTCGCCGTGGATATGCGCTACGAGGGCGACGTCACCTGCCACCTCTACGTCGGCACAAGCAACTTTATCGACCTGCCCCGCTGGTATATGCAGGGCGAAAACGGCACGGCGGTCATTAACGACTGGGATATCAACGGCGAGATCGTGATGGTCTCCGACTGGGAGAACCGCGATTCCGTCCCCGTGGTCGCAGGCATGGGTATCACAAGGACCATGGCTCCGAGAACCGAAGATACGATCAAGAAATACCCTCTGCCCTATGTTGAGAACAAGGGCTTCAGCGGAGAGAACAGGTTCTATGACAATCTCTGCGACGTTATGCTCGGCAAGGCGGAGCCGATAGTCACCCACGCCCAGCAGAGGAGACTTATCTCGACGGTCGAAGCGATCTTTGAATCGGCGGAAAAGAACATAGTAGTTAAATTTTGATAACATAGCATAAAGCAGACAGTCGCCCGGATAATGAGCGACTGTCTGCTTTACTAACAGTATTATTTTGTGTTTATGAACGAAGTATTGGATTTATGAAATCAAGTCCCTTCGGGATCGCGGTCAAAGGGCTCTCGTGCCCCTCGTACTCAAATGTATATACGCCGTCGAATCCGGAGCTTCGGATCACGTCGATACACTCCTTGACCGGGACTATGCCCTCGCCGGGAATACAGCCGCAAAGGTGATTGCCGCCGCGGGTGTCGAAATATCCCTCGGGCGCCGCCTCGTCCCTGCCGGAGAAGAAGAAATCCTTGATGTGCACGATGAAGGCGTACTTCGCCGCAGTTCTGACGGATTCGAGCGGATCGCCGTCGGCGCACAGGAAGTTGCCTATATCCACCTGCCAGCCGAAATTGGGGCTGGCAACAGCCCTGATAAGAGCCTCGACCCTGTCGTACTGCTGACAGTAATAGCCGTGATTCTCCACCGAGGTGCGTATGCCCTTTTCGGCGGCGTACTCCGTGACGGCTCTGCATCCCTCGGCGAGCGTCGGGAGATGCTTTTCAAAGCCGTTGAGCGAGAATCTTTCTTTCTCTTTGCCTGAGGTGGCGTCGTGACGCATATTCCTGACGCCCAGAAGTCCGGCGATATCGACCTCGCCCCTGAGCCTGTTTATCTCGTCCCGGAGATCGCGGTTGAGAAAATCCGCTCCGACCGAGTAATTGACTATCGGCAGACCGAGCTTTTCCGAATATTCACGTAGACCTTCAGCGTAGGCCTTTTTATCCTGCTCCCCGGGATTGACCTCGGCAAACTCAATCGCGTCAAAGCCCATGTCCGCGGCGAGACGGATGCACTCCATATCGCCGAGACCCAGCGCCGCAAAGCTGTAACTGCTGACTGCAAGCTTCATACTCATGCACCCATTTTTTCTTTGAGGAAGGATACGGCCTTTCTGATATCCTTTTCGGGATCGTCGCCGACCTCGCGCTCGATCGTGAGGAAGCCCTTGTAGCCGATGTCCTCAAGCGCACTGAGATATTTGTCCCAGTCCACGCTGCCCTCGCCGAGCGGAACCTCAATAAAGCTGTCGCTCGTCACGATGTCCGAGGACTTCATGCCGTATATTATGTCGGGATCGACGTAAAAATTCTGCCTGCCGTCCTTCGCATGGGTGTGCACGATATAGTCCCTGAGGTTGTAAACCGCGCCGGCAGGATCGTCGCCGGTCACCATAACAAGGTTGGCGGGGTCAAGGTTTACGCCGACTCCGTTTGAGCCGAGGGAATCGAGGAAGACCTTGAGCGTGGCGGAGGTCTCCGGCCCGGTCTCGATGGCAAAATGCGCGTCAAGCTCGTCCGCACAGCGGCTGAGCTCAAAGCACGCCTCCTGCATGACCTTGTATCTGTCACTCGAGGTGTCCTCGGGAACAACGCCGATATGGGTGGTGACTATATCGGTGCCGAGCTCCTTTGCGAGCTCGATTATCCTCTTTGACTTCTCGATCTTCGGGGGATTGTTCTGAGGGAAGGCGAAGCCGCCGCCTCCGAGATCGCCGCACAGTGCGGAGATTACAAGCCCGTTGTCGGCAACGAGACCTGCAAAAGCCCTGCGCTTTGCCGCGTTCATGTTTTCGGGAGCCGTTTCGCCGCTTGTCGCGTAGACCTGTATGCCCTGAGCGCCGACTTCAGCCGCCTTTTTGACTGCGGAAACAAGGTCTGTGCGGAAGCTGTCGATGATTACTCCGATAGGAAAATTGTACATAATAACACCTCGGGATTTTTCTTTGATTTTACCACCGCAAGGGATCAAAGTCAATGATTTTTACTAAGCCGTGTATTTTCTGACTCTGAGCGGAATGCCCATACCGTCGGCGATCCGCTGACATTTTTCAATGTCCTCGCGCGGTATCACGTCGACCACGGAGAATTTGACGTTTGGGATATACTTCTTGCAGTCAGCGGCGAATTTCAGCATGGCGGCAAAGGAGCCTCTGCCGAATTTCGGCCGCGTTATCCTGAGATAGCTCTCCTCG
>JAFSXA010000224.1 GCA_017450135.1 Clostridia bacterium
TGCATGAGCGGCAGCGGCCCGACCGTCTTCGGTATCTTTGACGACGGGGAAAAGGCGAGCTCCGCCGCCGAGGCGCTCAGGGCGACGGTCAGGGACGTTTACCTGACAAAACCCGTGCGCAGAGGACTTGTCCGCAAGTCTTGACTTTTGGCTTTATTGGTGCTATGATTTATCAAAAGCTTACGGTGAAAAAGGCTATAAGGTCTCAGAGTGAAAGCTTTGAGACTTTTTTAATATTCAGGAAGGAAGGCGATTCTAATGAGTGAGAAAAGGATCGAAACAAAATGTGTTCAGGGCGGTTACACACCCGGGAACGGTGAACCGAGGCAGATACCGATAATTCAGAGCACGACCTTTAAATATAACACCAGCGAGGATATGGGCAAGCTTTTTGACCTTGAGGCCGAGGGCTATTTTTATACCCGTCTGCAGAACCCGACAAACGACTTCGTCGCAAAAAAGATCTGCGAGCTTGAGGGCGGCACCGCCGCCATGCTCACCTCGTCGGGTCAGGCGGCGTCCTTCTTTTCCGTTTTCAATCTGGCGTCGTGCGGCGACCATGTGATCTCATCATCCACCATCTACGGCGGCACATACAATCTCTTTGCCGTCACGATGAAAAAAATGGGTATAGATTTCACCTTTGTTGAGCCGGACTGCTCCGACGAGGAGCTGAACGCCGCGTTCAGACCCAACACCAAGGCCGTCTTCGGCGAGACTATAGCGAACCCGGCGCTCACGGTCTTTGATATCGAGAGATTCGCCAGGGCCGCCCATGCGCACGGGGTGCCGCTGATCGTCGACAACACCTTTGCAACTCCGATAAACTGCAGACCCATTGAATGGGGAGCGGACATAGTGACCCACTCCACGACCAAGTACATGGACGGACACGGAGCGGCTGTCGGCGGCTGCATAGTAGATTCCGGAAAGTTCGACTGGATGGCGCACGCCGATAAATTCCCCGGGCTCTGCACGCCCGACGAGAGCTATCACGGCATAACATACGCCGAAAAATTCGGCAACGCCGGCGCTTTCATAACCAAGGCCACGGCTCAGCTCATGCGCGACTTCGGCTCAATTCAGTCTCCGCAGAACGCCTTCCTGCTCAATCTCGGGCTGGAGAGCCTGCACGTCAGGATCAAGAGGCACTGCGAGAACGGTCTTGCCGTAGCCCGCTTTCTTGAATCAAACGAAAAGGTCACCTGGGTCAACTATCCGGGCCTTGAGAGCAGCAAGGACTACGCTCTGGCCTGTAAATATCTTCCGAACGGTACCTGCGGAGTTGTAAGCTTCGGCGTCAGAGGCGGCAGAAGGGCTGCGGAAAAATTCATGAAGAGCCTGAGGACAGCGGCCATTGAGACACACGTAGCCGATGCGAGAACGTGCTGTCTGCATCCTGCGAGCGCGACCCACCGCCAAATGAACGACGATGAGCTTGCCGCCGCCGGAGTACCCGCGGATCTTATCCGCTTCTCCTGCGGACTTGAAAACGCAGACGATCTCATTGAAGATATAGCTCAGGCGCTCGAAAGCATCGATTGATAACAGTGTTATAAAAATGATAAGGCGGCGGAGGTGACCAACAATGCCGATCAAGATCCCTAATGATCTGCCCGCGGTCAAAACCCTTGAAAATGAAAATATTTTCACCATGACGGAGACACGGGCCATAACCCAGGATATAAGAACGCTCAGGATACTCCTTTTGAATCTGATGCCCAAGAAGATAGAGACCGAGACCCAGTTTGCGCGGCTGCTCGGAAATTCGCCGCTCCAGGTGGAGCTTGAACTGATGCACACACAGTCGCATAAGTCAAAGAACACGGATAAGAGCCATCTGCTGGCCTTCTACAAGGTGTTTGACGACGTCAAAATGAGAAAATACGACGGCATGATAATCACCGGTGCGCCGGTCGAGCATATGGCTTTTGAGGAAGTCGAGTACTGGGACGAGCTCTGCGAGATCATGGAATGGAGCAAGACTCACGTGACCAGCACCCTACATATCTGCTGGGCGGCTCAGGCGGCGCTGTATTACCATTACGGGATCGGCAAGCACAAGCTCGGCAAAAAGTATTTCGGCATCTATCCCCACACAGCAGACTACAAGAATTCCATCCTCTTCCGCGGCTTTGACGACGTGTTCATGGTGCCGCAGTCGCGCCACACCACCGTCTACAGAAAGGATGTCGAGAGGGTGCAGGGGCTCAAGATCCTCGCCTCGTCAAAAGAGACCGGAGTGTACGCCGCGTCCACCCACAACGGCAAGCAGATCTACATTACCGGCCATCCCGAATACGATACCTGCACGCTCAGCGACGAGTATTTCCGCGACCTGGATAAGGGGCTGGATATCGACGTTCCCGTGAATTACTTCCGTGACGACGATCCTGCAAACAAGCCCGTGAATACCTGGAGGGCGCACGCGAATCTGCTGTATTCCAACTGGCTGAACTATTTTGTTTACCAGACTACGCCTTACGACATTGAAACCATTGAGTGATAACAGCCTCATTCCCGCTTATGCTCGGGAGTGAGGCGTTTTTGTTTAAATGTATTTTTTATTTGTGTATGCAGGTGACTGAAATCAAGGATGATTAAATATTTAACATTATTACTTGAAATACAGAGAATTACTGCTGAATTTTTGTAAAAAAGTGTTGACATTTGATGATTTTAGCTCTATTATTATGATTAATCTTTTAAACAAAAGGTAATTGCCGTATTCGGCAGAGAGAGGGGCTGCATAATTGGAAAACAACATTATCATCAATTTGAAGAACGTGTCTGTCAAGCTGGGAGACAATCAGGTTTTGGAAAACCTGAGTATGTATATTCGCGACAAGGAGTTTATAACTCTGCTGGGGCCTTCGGGCTGCGGCAAGACTACGACTCTGAGAATAATCGGCGGCTTCCTTGAGCCTGACAGCGGAGAAGTGATCTTCGGTGATCATTCGGTCAATGGTGTTCCGCCTCACAAAAGGCAGGTAAACACCATTTTTCAGCGTTATGCGCTGTTTCCGCATCTTAACGTGTATGAGAATATCGCCTTCGGTCTGCGCGTAAAAAAGCTCAAGGAAAAGGAGATAAGCGAGACGGTTAAGGAGATGCTCGCCCTCGTGAACCTCAACGGCTTTGAGCGCAGGGACGTCAATTCTCTCTCCGGCGGACAGCAGCAGAGGGTCGCCATAGCGCGCGCTCTGGCGGTCAAGCCCAGGGTGCTGCTGCTTGACGAACCGCTGGGCGCTCTCGACCTGAAGCTTCGCAAGGATATGCAGGTCGAGCTCAAAAACATCCAGCAGAGACTCGGCATAACGTTTATATACGTCACTCACGACCAGGAGGAGGCTCTGTCCATGTCTGATACCGTCGTTGTAATGGACGGCGGAATCATCCAGCAGATAGGCTCTCCCCAGGATGTTTACAACGAGCCGAAGAACGCTTTTGTAGCCGATTTCATAGGAGAGAGCAATATCCTTGACGGCAGGATGATGCACGATTTCGAGTGCTCCTTTGCAGGCGCGAAATTTCGCTGCCTTGACAAGGGATTCGGCGCGGGCGAATCGGTCGACGTAGTCGTAAGACCGGAGGACGTCGATATAGTTCCGGTCGAAAAAGGCATGCTCAGCGGCACCGTCACCTCGGTCACGTTCAAGGGCGTCCACTTTGAGATAATTGTTGACGTTGGCGGCTTCAAATGGATGATACAGACTACCGATTATGAGCCTGTCGGTAAGGAGATCGGGCTTTATATCGAGCCCGACGCTATTCACATAATGAAAAAATCCAAATATTCAGGTCTTTACGGCGATTACAGCTCTTTCAGCGATGAGATAGACCATCTTTCGGACATAGAAGAGGAGGAGTGATAGATGAACAAAAAAGCTTCTCTGGGTCAGAGACTCTGCGCCGCTCCGCATATCCTGTGGTCGGCCATCTTCATTGTAGTTCCGCTGCTTATGGTCGTGTACTACGCCTTTACCGACGCCTCGGGCGCCTTCTCGCTCGAGGGGATACGGAGGCTCTCCGATTACACGACGACCTTTCTGCGTTCCCTGTGGTTTGGTATCATCGCAACGATCATCTGCCTTGTGATAGCCTATCCGCTCGCGTACGTCATATCACAGCTCAAGGTCAAGTCCCAGGCTGTTACGATAATGCTTGTAATGGTCCCTATGTGGATGAATTTCCTGCTCAGGACTTATTCATGGATGACTCTGCTCGAGGATTCCGGAGTTATTAACAATATTCTCGGCAAGCTGGGCATTGGACCCTTCCACATGATAAATACAGGCGGCGCAGTCATCCTCGGCATGGTATACAATTTTCTGCCGTACATGATACTGCCGATTTATACTGTAATGACCAAGCTCGATCACAGCCTTATCGAGGCTGCACAGGATCTCGGAGCCAATAAGCTGCGCGTTATCCGTGACGTCGTAATGCCGTCCACTCGTTCGGGCGTGATATCCGGTATAACCATGGTGTTTGTACCCTCGGTCAGCACCTTCTATATTTCCCAAAAGCTCGGCGGAGGAAGCTTCTCCCTTATCGGCGACGTAATAGAGATGCAGTTCCAGGTCTCCAACAATTTCAATTTCGGGGCCTCGCTCTCCTTCGTGCTGATGATCCTGATCCTTATTTGCATCGCCGTAATGAACAGATTCGGTGAAAAGGATGAGAACGGGGGTGTCATAATATGAAGCGCAGAACCGGCGCCTCATCCATGGTCTATCTCTGCCTCGTCCTGCTGTTTCTCTACCTCCCGATATTTTTACTTATAGTTCTCTCCTTCAACGGTACGAACAGCACGAGCGTCATGAGAGGCTTCTCGTTCAAATGGTACTACGAGCTTTTCCATGACGACGCGACCATACAGGCCTTTTACAACACAATAGTGCTGGCGGTGACCTCCGCAGTAACGGCTACCTTTATAGGGACTCTCGCCGCCATCGGTATAGACAAGATGAAAAAGGGTCTCCGCAAGACGACCATAATGACGGTGACGGATATCCCGATGATGAACCCCGAGATAGTGACGGGCGTATCGATGATGCTGCTCTTCGTCTTCATCGGTTCGATACTCGGCATGAACGGCGTGCTCGGCTTCTGGACCCTGTTCATAGCTCACGTCACCTTCAGTCTTCCCTATGTGATACTCAACGTCCTGCCCAAGCTCAGGCAGACCGATCACAATATCTTTGAGGCGGCGAGGGATCTCGGATGCACGCAGATAAGCGCGTTTTTCAAGGTCGTACTGCCGTCCATCCTGCCCGGTATCTTCTCGGGACTGATAATGGCGTTCACCCTGTCGCTCGACGATTTCATAATCAGCTATTTCGTCAGCGGCCCGAGATTCCAGACTCTGCCGATCAGGATATTCTCAATGACCAAAAAGCGCGTCACTCCGGATATGTACGCGCTCTCGACGCTGATGTTTGTCACTATCCTTGTTCTGCTGATCCTGGTAAACGTCTTCCAGAACAAGAGCGATTCTTCCAAGAAGAAGGAGGTAGGCTCCGATGTTTAAAAAGCTTGCTTCCGTCTTCATGTCGATCGCGCTGCTTATGGTCTGCGTCACTCCTCTGTACGCCTCAGCAGCAGGCCAAAAGGCCTCTGAGGATCTGCGCGGTACGGAGCTCAACGTCTACAACTGGGGCGAGTATATCTCCGACGGCTCGGAGGGCACGCTCAATGTCAATGCAGAATTCGAGAAGGAGACCGGCATAAAGGTAAACTATACCACCTTCGACTCCAACGAGAATATGTATAATAAGATCAAAGGCGGCGGAGCAAACTACGATATAGTCGTTCCGTCCGATTATATGATCGAGCGCATGATAAATGAGGGCCTGCTCGAAAAAATCGATATGAGCAATATCCCGAACTATAAAAACATCATGCCGCAGTATAAGAATCTTTATTTCGACCCTGCCAACGAGTATTCGGTACCATACAACGTAGGCATGGTTGGAATGATCTACAATACAAAGATGGTCAAGGGCACTCCGGACAGCTGGAACCTGATGTGGGACAAGGATTATGCCGGTCAGATACTCATGTTCAATAATTCGCGCGACGCCTTCGGCATAACCCAGTGCCTGCTCGGCATAGACCTCAACACCAACGATTCCGAGGATTGGCACAGGGCCTATGACAAGCTCAAGGAGCAGAAACCGCTTGTTCAGTCATATGTAATGGACGACGTCTACAATAAAATGGAGGGCGGGGAAGCCGCCGTCGCCGCGTACTACGCCGGCGATTATCTCACGATGCACGACAACAATCCCGATCTTGCCTTCGTCTATCCGAAGGAGGGGACGAACATCTTTGTGGATTCCCTTTGCATACCCGCCAGCTGTCAGAACAAGCGGGGAGCGGAGCTCTATATCAACTACCTGCTCAGGGAGGATATAGCCCTCGCCAACGCGGAATATCTCTGCTATGCCACTCCGAATCAGGCTGTGCTCGACAATCCCGACTATTCGCTGAAGGATGAGAAGATCCTCTATCCGGATGCGCAGGATATGCCTAAAACGCAGTATTATCACAATCTTCCGCCTCAGACGCTGATGCTGATGACCTCGCTCTGGGACAATTTAAAAATAGAGGGAAACAACGACGATAAAAGCATTTATATCGGTCTTGCTTCCTTTGTGGCGATAGTCGCCGCATATTCGATATACAGAGCTGTCAGGAAGAAAAGACGCGAAAGCATGTATTAATAATATCAAACGGGGCTGTTTGTTCAGTGAAAACTATCTGAAGCATACAGCTCCGTGGATTTTTTTGTAAAAATGCCGATTAACGCTTTTATTTATTGATACGCTGTGATATAATGTCGTTGTTGCAGTTTTTCAATTTGTCTTATAAAAAAAGAGGTGATATAAATGAACGATACCGTTACCGTATATTTTACCGCTCTTGACAGGGGCTTTGAAGTTTCCTCCATACTTGCTCAGTTTTCGGTTTTCGGTCATGAGATAACGATCAGATGGTACGGCGCGATAATCGCCTTCGGCTTTTTGCTCGCCGTGCTTTTCGGCGGCAGAACGGCGTATAAGTGGAAGATGAGCATAGACAAGATGCTTGACGTGCTGATATATTCCACCGTGTTCGGCATCATCGGAGCGCGTCTCTACTACTGCGCTTTTAAGTGGGATATGTATAAGGACAGCCCTCTGGATATCCTTAAGATTTGGGAGGGAGGCCTGGCTATCTACGGCGGAATAATCGGCGGCATTATAGCTGCCTTTGTCGTGTGCAAGGTCAGACGGATGAATTTCTGGAATCTGATGGACATAGCCGGTATGAGCCTTCTCATAGGGCAGGGCATAGGGCGCTGGGGCAATTTTGCCAACCAGGAGGCCTTCGGCGTCAATACCGATCTTCCCTGGGGTATGTGGAGCGCAAAAACGGCATCCTACATCAACGCCCATATGGCTGAATTTGAGGCGCAGGGCATTGTTATGCAGCCCAACAAGCCGGTGCATCCGACCTTTCTCTATGAATCGCTGTGGTGTCTGCTCGGCTTTGTCATCCTCTATATCATTTCGCGGAGGGCGCGCAAATTCAGCGGTCAGATTTTCCTGAGCTACGGTGTATGGTACGGCGCCGAAAGGGCTTTCGTTGAGGGACTCAGGACCGACAGCCTCTATATAACAGGGACTCAGATAAGGGTATCACAGGCGCTGTCCGCAGCCCTCGCCCTTGTCTGTCTGATAATCCTGATAGCTCTTCTGATCAAGTATTCAAGGCATCCGGTCCCTGTCGACGGAAAGGATTTCTTCCTTGAAGAGGAGCTTAAAAAGAAGCAATCCGCCGAAGTACCGGCGGAGGTCGAAAATGAAATCAAAATCATTAAAGAAAGCACGGGTGATGAAAATGGCACAGATACTCAGCGGTAAGGAGGTCTCCGCCGCTGTAAAAAAGAAGGCCGCCCTCGAGGTCGAAA
>JAFSXA010000225.1 GCA_017450135.1 Clostridia bacterium
AAGCTGGTGTTTAAGCCCTCCGAAGACGCCGACTAAAGCGAGTCTGCCGCATTCAGCGAAGAACAAAAAGAAATGATTATAAATCAAGGTGCAGAGTTTACAGAATTCTGCACCTTGATTATTTGAAGGGCTTCGCCATTACCCTGACTGTAATTTCTTTTTTCGTCGTTTTTTCTCCCTTGTACCTTGTCTTGCTTAAAAGTTGACATCTGATTGCACGAATGATTGTGCTGAACAAGGATGAAAACGCAGGCAGGCTAACGCCTGTCAAGTTTGAAGACGCAGAACAGTGCAATCAGGCGCCGCAATGCTTGTCAAGTTTTAGGCGAAACAAGGTACTATCGTACCTTCGTACTGCCTTCGGTCGAAGAAAACGCCGTCTTCATCTGAATGCAACAGCCTCTTGATTGTTTGCCGCATTCAGCGAAGAGCAAAAAGAAAAATAATTCAGGATTCTGCACCTTGAATTTTCGAAAAAAAGAGCTGTCTCGCCGACAGCTCTCTTTAATTCTGTTTAACGCATTACTGCTCTACGGGATAAACGCTGACTTTCTTCTTATCCTTGCCGAGACGCTCAAACCTGACCGTTCCGTCAACAAGGGCAAAAAGAGTATCGTCGGAGCCCTTGCCTACGTTTTCACCGGGATGAATGTGAGTTCCGCGCTGCTTGTAGAGGATATTTCCCGCAAGAACAAACTGACCGTCGGCTCTCTTGGCGCCGAGTCTCTTGGATTCGGAGTCACGGCCGTTACGGGTGGAACCCATTCCCTTTTTATGAGCAAAAAGCTGAATGTTTATCTTAAGCATATTGACACCTCCGTATTATGTTACTTTAATGTGTTTCGGGTATTCCCGGGCAAGACCTTCAAGATGAAGCTTAAGGCCTTTGAGTACAGACTGCGCTTCGGCAGGTGCGCCTTGCAGACGCAGGCTCAGAAATCCGTCGTCATTGACGTCGGCGTCCGCCGCGATCCCCATAACGTCGGTCAGGGTGTTGGCTGCCATATAAACAGCCGATGAGACCGCCGCACAGACTATGTCGCTGCCGGATCCGGAGTAACCCGAATGCCCGCTGACGGCAAATCCGTTTAACATGCCCGAAGCGGTGTAAAATTCAGCCGTTATCATCGCTTACGCATTGATAGCTGAGATCTCAACCTTTGTATAGGGCTGTCTGTGACCCATCTTGCGCTTTTCGTTCTTCTTGGGCTTGTAGGTGAAGACAACGATCTTCTTCGCCTTGCCGTTCTTGACTGCCTTTGCCGTTACGGTAGCGCCGTCAACATACGGAGTACCGACAACAATGCCGTCATCCTTACCGACTGCAACGACCTTGTCAAAAACAACCTCGCTGTCGGCCTCAACGTCAAGCTTCTCGATGAAGAGGGTGTCCCCCGCCTCAACCTTATACTGCTTGCCGCCGGTAACGATAATTGCGTACATTCTTCTAACCTTCCTTTATTATGGACTCGCTATGTCGGGCGGATAACATCACTTTAGCCTTTCGGCGCCCTTAATACGCGGTATTTAGAATTATAACACAACGGTCAATTCTTGTCAACAAAAATTTTTGCAGAAATTATTCCCCGTCCGTATCGCTGAAATCGTCATCGGATACGTCAGCCTCTTTTGAGTCAGTCTCGATAAAGCCGTTGTCCTCGGGAATTATAAAAGCAAGCAATAAATAGAGGATGAAGCCCGGGAAAAACGTCGTGAACAGAGTCAGTATGGCGAAAATTATCCTGACTATGGTCGGGTCAACCGAGAAATAGTCGGCTATACCTGCGCAGACACCCATTACCTTTCTGTCTGTTGTGCTCCTGTAAAGTCTTTTTTTCATAATCAATCGTCCTTTCTGTTTTGTATTTCAGCCGCAGTTACGGTGTTTTGCATTAGTGTAGCTATCGTCATCGGGCCAACTCCTCCGGGCACCGGAGTTATGTAGCTTGCCTTAGGCTCGCAGGCCTCAAAGTCTACGTCGCCGCAGAGCTTGCCGTTCTCAAGACGGTTGATTCCGACGTCAATAACAATTGCGCCCTCCTTGATCATGTCGGCGGTCACAAAGCCCGGCTTGCCGACAGATGCGACGACTATATCCGCCTGTGAGACGATCTCCTTGAGACCCTTTGTATGGGAGTGGCAGATCGTGACGGTGGCGTTGCGCTGAAGCATCAGCATCGCCATGGGCTTGCCGACTATGTTGCTTCTGCCGATCACCACGCAGCTCTTCCCGTCGGGGTCGATGCCGTAATAATCGAGCATCTCCATTATTCCCGCCGGAGTGCAGGGAAGCATGGTGTGATCGCCTATCATAATATGCCCGACGTTCTCCGGATGGAAGGCGTCAACGTCCTTTTCCGGCTTGATGGTATTGATCACTCTCTGCTCATCAAATCCCTCCGGAAGCGGAAGCTGGCAGAGAATGCCGTTGACCTCCGGATCATTATTGAGCTTTTCGACAAGTGAATAGAGCTCATCCTCGGATGCGCTCGCAGGAATAAGATACTCAAAGGATCTGATTCCGCAGAGCTCACAGGCCTTCTTTTTGTTGCCGACGTAGACCTTCGACGCCGGGTCATCACCCACGAGAATAACCGCAAGCCCCGGAACTATTCCCCGTTCCTTCAGCCTTTCGACCTCGAGGGCGGCCTTCTTTTTTACAGCGGCGGAGACCTCCTTACCGCTGAGTATCTGTGCCATTTTCATCACCCGTGCTTTCTTTAATGATTTTGATTTCATTTTCGACCTCCGCCGGTACTTCGGCGGATTGC
>JAFSXA010000226.1 GCA_017450135.1 Clostridia bacterium
TCGCAAGGGATACAGAGGAGATCGTAAAGGCTCTGTGAAATGAGGATATACATTGACGCCGACGCCTGTCCGGTCATAGATATCGCGGTGAGGCTGGCTACCGCTTGCTCGGTGGAATGCGTCCTCATCTGCGACACCTCGCATGAGATCAGCCGCGGCGGCGTTCGCACGATCGTGGTTGAAAAGGGAGCGGACAGCGCCGATATCAGGCTTGCAAATATGATATCACGGGGAGATATCGCCGTAACACAGGATTACGGGCTCGCCGCTCTGTGTCTTGCGAGGGGCGCCGTCCCCGTCAATCAGAACGGGCTTGTATTCACGGACTCAAACATAGACGAGCTGCTCTATTCACGCTATGTCTCGAAGAAGATAAGAAATGCCGGAGGCAGGCTCAAGGGACCGTCCAAGCGGCGGCCTGAGCAGGATAAAGCGTTTGCCGAAGCTCTGAAAAAGCTTTTGCCTGAGGCTTCTTATATTAAAAACAACGGAGGTAACATTATGGATATGAAATTTTATGTCTGCAAGCACTGCGGAAACATCATCGCAATGGTAAAAAATAAGGGCGTGCCGGTAGTATGCTGCGGTGAAAAAATGTCGGAGCTTGTCCCCAACACTACCGACGCCGCTCATGAAAAGCACGTTCCCGTTTATCAGCGAGAGGGCGAGAAGGTCACGGTCACGGTCGGAAGCGCGGCTCATCCGATGCTCGACGAGCATTACATAGAGTGGATAGCCGTTCAGACAAAGTCCGGCAATCAGCGCAAGCTGCTCATGCCGGGCAGCGAGCCGAAGGCGGTTTTCCTTGTTCCCGAGGATGACGAGATCGAAGCCGTTTACGCTTACTGCAATCTTCACAGCCTTTGGAAGGCTTGATTTATTAAGCTGCCGCCGGTTTTCCGGAACGGCAACTGTTTATAATGCAAAAAACAGCCGGGTCACAGCTTGTGATCCGGCTCAAATACTGTATTAAGATGGGCGATTAATACATTCCGCCCTGTCCTGCCGCCGCCATGGCCGCCGCGCTGGCTGCGTCAGCCGCCGGGTCGGGCTTGTCGGCTACGAGTGATTCCGTAGTGAGTACCATCGCCGCTACGCTCGAGGCGTTCTGTATGGCTGAACGGGTGACCTTAGTGGGATCGAGGATACCCTCCTCGAACATATCTACAAACTTGCCTGTGGCAAAGTTGTAGCCGAAGCCGGTCTTGCCGCTTGTGAATATCTCGTTGACTACCACGGAGCCCTCGAGTCCGGCGTTCGCGGCTATCTGACGCGCAGGCTCCTCAAGGGTCTTGAGCACGATCTTGATGCCGGTCTTTTCGTCGGTATCCTCGGTTCCGTCAAGCAGAGCCTTTACAGCCGGAACTGCGTTGAGCAGAGCCACGCCGCCGCCTGCAACAATGCCCTCCTCAACTGCGGCCTTGGTCGCAGAGAGAGCGTCCTCAATGCGGAGCTTCTTCTCCTTCATCTCAGTCTCTGTCGCCGCGCCTACGCGGATAACGGCAACGCCGCCGGAGAGCTTTGCAAGCCTCTCCTGGAGCTTTTCACGGTCAAAATCAGAGGTCGTTGTTTCGATCTGTGACTTGATCTGGGAAACTCTCGCCTTGATCTCATCCTTGTCTCCCGCGCCGTCAACTATGATCGTGTTCTCCTTGGAGACCTTGATCTGACGCGCCTGGCCGAGCTGCTCCATCGTGGTGTCGGCAAGCTCGAGACCGAGCTCGGATGTGATGACCTCGCCGCCTGTGAGGATGGCGATATCGCGCAGCATCTCCTTGCGCCTGTCGCCGAAGCCGGGAGCCTTGACCGCGACGCAGGTGAATGTGCCGCGCAGCTTGTTTACAAGCAGGGTGGAGAGAGCCTCGCCCTCAATGTCCTCTGCGATTATTACGAGCTTCTTGCCGCTCTTGAGGATCTGCTCAAGCAGGGGAAGTATCTCCTGGATATTGGATATCTTTTTATCGGTGATGAGGACGTAAGCGTCGTCGATAACGGCCTCCATCTTGTCTGTATCTGTGACCATGTAGGGGGAAATGTAGCCTCTGTCAAACTGCATACCCTCGACTATATCGGAATCCGTAACGGCGGTCTTTGACTCCTCGACGGTGATGACTCCGTCCGAGGTGACCTTCTCCATCGCCTCTGCGATGATCTTGCCGATCTCCTCGTCGGACGCCGAGATCGTAGCTACTCTCGCTATATCGTTTGAGGAGGTCACGGGCTTGGAATTCTTCTTGACGGCCTCGACTGCGGTATCGACCGCGAGCTTGATGCCCTTTTTGACTATCATCGGATTTGCTCCGGCGGCCACGTTCTTCATGCCCTCGCGGACGAAGGCCTGAGCGAGCAATGTGGCTGTGGTGGTTCCGTCGCCGGCGACGTCGTTCGTCTTTGTGGCGACCTCTTTTACGAGCTGGGCGCCCATGTTCTCAAAAGCGTCCTCAAGCTCGATATCCTTGGCTATGGTCACGCCGTCGTTTGTGATCAGCGGAGAACCGTATTTCTTGTCAAGAACAACGTTTCTGCCCTTGGGGCCGAGAGTGATCTTAACTGTATCGGCAAGCTTGTCGATACCCTTCTGCAAAGCCTTTCTGGCTTCTTCACCGTAAATGATCTGTTTTGCCATGATTAGTTCCTCCTTATTGCTTATTCAACAACAGCAAGTATGTCGCTCTGGCGAACGATGCTGTATTCCTCATTGTTGAGCTTGACCTCGGTGCCCGAGTATTTGCTTGTGATTACTTTGTCGCCGACCTTGACGTACATATCGACCTGCTTACCGTCTACCATTCCTCCGGGGCCTACTGCGATGACCTCGGCTACCTGGGGCTTCTCCTTTGCGGAAGAGGCGAGGATGATGCCGCTTTGGGTGGTTTCTTCGATTTCCGTGGGCTTGACCACAACGCGGTCTGCAAGCGGTTTGATATTCATAAAAATACCTCCTGTAAAAAAATTGTGATATAAAATTGGCACTCACTTGTCCCGAGTGCTAATCACATTGTAGACCCATTTTCAGGAAAAATCAACCCTTTTTTAAAAAGTTTACAAATTGATAATAAATTGACGTGTTTTGGCCTGATTTCTCTTTACCTCGGGGCAGATCGGTGATAGAATATACGTGAAGGGCGGTGCGAAAAATGGATATCGGTATATCTACCTCATGCTTTTATCCGATGACGGTGGAGGATTCTTTGAAGAAGGTCTGCGAGCTCGGCGCCCCGACCGCCGAGATCTTTATGAACTCCACACGCGAGCTTGAGGGGAGCATAATGCGCGAGCTTATCGCCGTCAGGGACTTTTACGGTATAAAAATACGTACTCTGCATCCGTTCACCTCGGCTATCGAGACCGTGCTTCTTTTCAGTGAATATGACAGAAGGACAGAGGACGGGATTGATTTCTACAGGAAATACTTTCAGGCTGCTGCTGAGCTTGGGGCGGAGGCCATCGTTCTCCACGGGTGCAGGACGGCTCTGCATATAACACCGGAGGCTTACGCCGAGGCATATGTCAGGCTCGCTGAGGCCGCAGGGGAGTACGGAGTATTTGTCGCCCACGAGAACGTCAGGGAGCACCACTGCGCAAAGCCGGGATTTATGAAGCGGGTCGCAGACCTCTCCGGAGATCTGTTCAGGGCTGTGCTCGATATCAAGCAGTGCCGCAGGAGCGGGGTTAGCGAATTCGATTTTATCGACCTGCTCGGCGACAGGATCTGCCAGGTGCATCTCAGCGACGTCAGCGCGGACGGGCGCCTTGACTGCACTGTTCCCGGGGACGGCGTCTATGATTTCGGCAGGCTGTTCGATTCTCTCAGGGCAGCCGGGTACGATAAGAGTGCCGTGATCGAGCTGTACTCGGGCGGCTTCGGCTCCGACGGCGAGCTGAAAAAATCGATGGAAGGCCTTAAAATTCTTTCATGCCCGGAAAAAGTGTAATATTTTGTTGAAATCGTATATATTTATGTGTTATAATCTTACTAACATTTATATGCTGGGATGTGACTGATATGAAATGTCCGTTTTGCGGATACAGTGAAAGCAAGGTAATAGATTCGCGCCCCACGGATGAGGGCGAGCGTATCCGCCGCCGCCGTGAGTGCATGAGCTGCGGAAAGCGCTTTACCACCTACGAGGTTATCGAAAGCGTTCCTATTATCGTCGTCAAAAAGGATAAATCGAGAGAGCCCTTTGACAGGGAAAAGCTTTTCAACGGTCTGCTTCGCGCCTGCGAAAAGAGGCCCGTATCAGTTGAGACCGTAGAGAAGATAGTTGACGATATCGAGGCGACTATCCAGAATTCGCTTGACCGCGAGGTCACGTCTATACGCATAGGCGAGCTTGCCATGGATAAGCTCAAGGAGACCGACGAGGTGGCTTACGTCAGATTTGCCTCGGTCTACCGCCAGTTCAAGGACATCAACACCTTTATGGATGAGCTTGCCAAGCTTCTCGGCGAAAAAAAGAATTAAGGCAGTACCGCACGATCCGCGATATTGTATAAAGAAAGGAACATGATCATGTCCATTAAAACCATACGCCGCACAGTAACCGCTATGAGGACTGTTTTAGGAGCAGCGGCAGTCTCCGCTGCGGTGTGCGATTTTGCCTGCAATTATGCCATCAAGCGCCCCGACCCCTCCAAAAAGAAGCCGGAGACGAGGGAGCTCTACATAAAGCGCAACGAGCTCAGGAAGAAGAACAACCGTAAGCTGTTCTCCCTAAATCCCGAGGACGTTGAGCTCAGGAGCGTCCACGGCCTGAAGATGAAGGCGTGGTACCTCCCGGCTGAGAAGCCCTCCAAGCGCTTTGTCATCTGCGTCCACGGCTACAAATGCAACGGCCCCGACGAATTCAGCCATATAATGCCGTTCTATCATTATGAGATGGGCTACAACTATCTGCTGCCCGATCTTACCGCCCACGGCAGAAGCGAGGGTAAATATATCGGCTTCGGATCCTTCGACGCGCAGAACATACTTCTCTGGGTGGATTACCTGATCGACCGCTTCGGAGACGATATCGAGATCATTCTCCACGGTATCTCCATGGGCGCCGCCACTGTTATGAACTGCAATGAGATGTCGCCGCCGGATCAGGTCAAGCTCATAATCGAGGACTGCGGCTACGCCAGCACAACGGCGGAGCTGGACAATACGCTCAAGGATCTCCTTGGCTTCAGGTTCACACCGGTCGTTTACGGTGCGAGCCTCATCTGCAAGCTCAAGGCCGGTTATTATTTCAGCGACAGCGATCCTCTGAAGAATATGTACAAGGCAAAGAACCCGATCCTTTTCATCCACGGCGAGGCGGACACCTTTGTTCCGTTCGAATACGGCAAGCAGCTCTACGAGGCCTGCCCGACGGATAAGGATTGCCTCTGGGTGCCCGGCGCGATACACGCGTTCAGCTACTACGACGCCAAGGAGGAGTACGAGGCAAAGATAAAAGCCTTCGTCGCGAGGCATCTGGACGCCGAAAAGGAAACGGAAACGGTAACGGAATAAAGCAATGATTCGGGCGCTTCTGCGCCCTTGTATTTTGGTAACCTCTAAAAATTTTCGTGCATTCATCTTGCATGATCTTGCAAAAATGCTCGTCAATACACAAAGTATTAACTGCGCTTTTGCTTCATCTGACGAAAAAATCTCAATGCAATTTGAACGCGTCGAATATTCAGAGCTTCCCTTTTGGTCAACTCTTTTGCGGAAAGGAACCGCAGGAATATGAAAAAATACGCAGAAATGACGCGCGGAGAGCTCACGGAGCTGAAAAACGCGCTGACTGAAAAATATGAGGGCTTCAAAAGTCTCGGCCTGTCGCTGAATATGGCGAGGGGCAAGCCGAA
>JAFSXA010000227.1 GCA_017450135.1 Clostridia bacterium
ATAGTCAGAAGACTTCGCATTAACATATTGGTAAATGAGTTTGATAGTCAACAAAAAACAGACATAATAATTCGATCTGTTTTCAAAAGCAGTTGTATGGTTTTTAAGTGTTGAAAAACAGCAAGCTTCATGTTATTATTGGTTTACATGATTATGACATGGGATTCAAGGAAGGGATAATATGCTCAACATCGAACATCTTACAAAGACATACGGAGAAAAAAAGGCGGTCGACGACCTGAACCTGCACATTGCCCCGGGTGAGATATACGGCTTCATCGGGCACAACGGCGCAGGCAAGACGACTACCCTGAAATCCGTCGCCGGCATCCTGAACTATGACAGCGGCACGATCACGATAGCCGGCACCCGTCTGGACGCCGACCCGATTGAATGTAAAAAGAAGATGGCTTACATACCCGACAATCCGGATCTGTATGAATACATGACGGGTATAAAGTATCTGAATTTCATCGGCGACGTCTTCGGCATAGAGTCGGACGTCAGGCGCGAACGCATAAACAGATATTCAAAGGAATTTGAGCTGTACACCCACCTCTCGGAACCGATCGGCTCCTACTCCCACGGAATGAAGCAGAAGTTGGCTGTTATTTCCGCCTGGATACACGAGCCGAAGCTGATACTCATGGACGAGCCGTTTGTCGGCCTTGACCCGAAGGCGGCGCACATCCTCAAGGGCATGATGCGCGAGCTTTGCGACAAGGGCGGAGCGATCTTCTTTTCCACCCACGTTCTCGAGGTCGCGGAAAAGCTCTGCGACAAGGTCGCGATAATCAAGAACGGCAGGCTGATACGCTCCGGCACCATGGAAAGCGTCAGGGGCGACGAGTCGCTTGAGGAGGTCTTTCTTGATCTGGAGGCTGAACAATGACAAAGTTACTGATAAAGAAGCAATTCATCGAAATTTTCCGCAGCTACTTCTATGACGCAAAAAAGAATACGGCGAGATCGAAGGCGGGTACGATACTTTACTTTGTCCTGTTCGCGTTTCTGATAGTCGTCGTGTTCGGCGGAACCTTCGGCTCGATGGCGTTTGCTATGTGCGGTCCGCTCTCACAGGCGGGCTACGGCTGGCTGTACTTTCTTGTAATGAGTATGTCGGCACTGTTCATCGGCATAATCGGCAGCGTGTTCAATTCATATTCCACGCTCTACCTTGCCAAGGATAACGACCTGCTTCTGTCCCTGCCGATACCAATAAGCAAAATAATCTTTTCAAGACTTATCTCCGTCTATCTGCTCGGGCTTATGTATTCGGGCTTCATCATCCTCCCGACCGTCATCGTCTATCAGATAGTCCGTTCCTTTGACCCTGCGGCTCTCGCAGGAGGGATAATGCTGCTGATACTCATGTCTCTGGCGGTTTTCATCCTGTCATGCGTTCTGGGCTGGGTCGTGGCAAAGATCAGCCTGAAAATAAAGAGCAAGAGCTTCGCAATAGTCGCGGCGTCCCTCATTTTTATCGGCCTGTATTATTTTGTTGCATTCCGTGCAAACCTGCTTATAAACGATCTCATCATTAACGCCGCAAAATACGGCGACAAAATCAGAGGCTCTGCCGGTCTGCTCTTCCTCTTCGGCAAAATCGGCGAAGGAAATCTTAAAGCGATACTGATCTTCACCGCAGTTTTCGCCGCCCTGACAGCCCTTGTATGGATAGTGATCAAACGGAGCTTCCTCGGTATCGCGACCTCAACGGGAGCCGTCGCCAAGACGGAATACAAGGAAAAGGCCGTCAAGGTCAACAGTCTGTCGGCAGCCCTGCTCTCCAAAGAACTGAAAAAGCTCACGTCCGACGCGAATTATATGCTCAACTGCGGGCTCGGCACTCTGCTGATACCTGCCGTCGGGGTGCTGGCGCTTATCAAGGGCAAAATGATAGTCGGGCAGATCAACTCCGGCTTCGGCGTGGAC
>JAFSXA010000026.1 GCA_017450135.1 Clostridia bacterium
CAGCTCGTCTCTGCCGGAGAACAGCTTTACCGCCGTGTCCAACGGGGCGTGCTGCGTCGCCGGACGCCAGGCGTCCGTAATCAAAAAGGGCAGCAGATTCACCAATAACAGCGCAGTAGCGAGTATGGGCTACGGTCTGCCTGCGGCGATAGGCACCTGTTTATCGGTCGGCCGCAGGACTACCGTGTGCCTCGAGGGCGACGGCAGCATAATGATGAACCTTCAGGAGCTGCAGACGATAATCACCAACAAGCTCCCGATCAAAGTTTTCCTGATAAATAATAATGGCTACCACTCGATAAGGCTGACGCAGAACAATCTTTTCGGCGGCCGCAGCAAGGTCGGCATCGGCCCCGAATCCGGTGATCTCTCTTTCCCTGATTTTGAAAAGATAGCAAGGGCCTTCGGCTACGAATACTTCTGCGCACACTCCAATGAGGAGATGAGATCGGCGGTCTGCAGAGCCTTGAGCACGGACGGAGCCTGCTTCTGCGAGATCTTTACCGATACGGATCAGGTCTGGGAGCCCAAGAGCAGCGCCAGGCGGCTCGAGGACGGCAGTCTTGTCAGCCCTCCGCTTGAGGATCTGGCCCCGTTCCTTCCCCGTGAGGAGCTCAGAAAAATAATGATCGTGCCCATGATCGGGGATGATAAATGATATGAAGAGAGCAGTTATCACCGGAGCCACCGGGGCTATCGGCACGGCGCTCATAAACGAGCTGATTTCAAACGGCGTCGAGGTTCTGGTCGTTACCCGCAGGGAATCGAAGAGAAACGGCGTCCTTCCCGTTCATCCTTTGGTAAAGACCGTTTTCTGTCCGCTCGAGGAGATAGCATCTCTTGAGGGCGACGGCAGCGGTTACGATGTGTTTTACCATTTTGCGTGGAGCGGGACAACCGGGAAAGCGCGGAACGATATGTATCTGCAGAATCTCAACGTGAAATATGCGCTCGACGCCGTGAAAGCGGCAAAGGCGCTGGGCTGCCGCACCTTTATCGGAGCCGGTTCGCAGGCCGAGTACGGCAGGACGAAGGAAAGAATGACTCCGCAGACCCCCGTTTTTCCCGAAACCGGCTATGGCATGGCTAAGCTCTGCGCCGGTCAGATGACAAGAGCGCTGGCTCATTCCCTCGGTCTCAGGCATATCTGGACGAGGGTTCTCAGCGTTTACGGCGAGAATGACGGCGAGTCGAGCATGGTCTCATCTACCGTCAAAAAGCTGAAAAGCGGCGGGAGACCCGTGTTTACGTCGGGAGAGCAGAGCTGGGATTATCTTTATTCCGGTGACGCCGCACGGGCGTTTTATCTGCTCGGCGAAAAGGGGATAGACGGCAAGACCTACGTTGTGGCAAGCGGAAATGATATGCCGCTGAGGAACTATATCGAAATTCTGCGCGACGTTGTGTCGCCGGGCGCCGAGCTCGGCTTCGGCGAGTATAAGACCGAAACGGAACCGCTCGGCATCAGGGCGGATATCTCGGAGCTCACTCTCGATACGGGCTTTGCCCCGTCCGTGGATTTTGCCGAGGGCATCAGAAGAATATCAGAAAAATTCGATTCAGAACAATAATCTATATAAAAACAAAGAGATCGAACAACTTGGGAAATGTGGTTGTCCGATCTCATTTTTTGTTTCAGAAATTTCTCAAACCCTTTGGATAGTGATTCTTCGCCTTGCCGCCGGTGATTTTGACTCCGCCGAGGGCGCAGTCCTCAATGAGTGCGGCTGTCCACCCGTTTTCACAGCCGCATTCAAGCGTTTCGCCCGATATGTACCTTTCCGCGTCACGAAGATCAAGGCTGAGCTTCCTCTTGAAGCAGCCGCCCATCGCGGAGAAGAACTGATGGTGAGGCTTTATATAATTTTTGGCAAGCGTGCCGATAGTGACGCCGCATGAGAAGGCGACACCACCGGGAATGACCATGTCGCGGTCAAAGTAAACGAAGCTGTCCTTGTATTTCATGACGGCGTCTCTGTTGTACCTCTCGAGCGTGTTGTCAAGAAAGCCGAAGATGTATTTCTTTTCATTCTCCGGTACCGGAGTGAGCGCGCTTATTCTGTTTACGCTGAGGTTAAATGCGGCCTCATCCTTTTTCATCAGGGCAATGAATTGACCCTCGCCCCTTGAAATGTGGGGATAGAACCTTCTGCAGTAATGTATATTATCTATCCCGCATCCGTCGAAGAATATACCGTCAGACGTGGCGCTCTGTACCTCCGGCGTGACGGGGACGAGCCTGAACTCGGGATTGCTCCTGATAAATGAGTCCACCACCATCTCGTTTTCTTCAAGAGAAAATGCGCAGGTCGAGTAGAGCAGATAACCGCCGCTCTTAACGCAGCTGCGCACGTTTGAGAGGATCTCAAGCTGTCTTTTCGCGCAGCTTCGGACTGCGGCCTCGCTCCATTCCGCCGCCGCCTGCGGGTTCTTTCTGAACATTCCTTCACCGGAGCAGGGGGCGTCGACAACCGTAAGGTCGAATTCGCTGCCGAAGAGCGACGCAAGCCTCGCGCTGTCCGCGCAGGTCGTTATGGCATTTTTTATCCCCATTCTCTCGATGTTCCCGGCAAGTATTCTGCACCGCGACGGTATTATTTCGTTGGACACCAGCACTCCGCTCTCAAGTCCGCAGGCTAATTGCGTTGATTTGCCGCCCGGGGCGGCGCACACGTCGAGCACACGCCAGTCCGTCTCGATCCTCACAGCCGCGGCCGCCGACATTGCGGCAGGCTCCTGGACGTAGATCATCCCTGTGTGGTGATAGGGATGGCTGCCGAAGGAGTCGCTTTCGGTGTAATAGCCGTTTTTGACGAACGGTATCCTTTTGCCGGCAAAGGGATCTATCTTTTCATATCTTTCCGCGCTGATTTTAATTGTGTTGACCCTGAAGGAGCGTGCCGGAGCCTCGTCGCAGGAGGCTATGAAGTCCCTGTACTCGCCGCCGAGCAGAGCGCTCATTCTCTGTCTGAAGGCCTCGGGAAGATGATCTGCCGACGTCATTCCGGGATCACCTCCGCGCCGAACATACAGATGGACAGCGCGGCTATCCCGGCGGTCTCTGTGCGGAGTATCCTTTTTCCGAG
>JAFSXA010000228.1 GCA_017450135.1 Clostridia bacterium
CGCGTCTCCCCTGCCGTCAATCTCAAACTCTGCCGTCGCTCTCCTTGAGAACGGTCAGGGGATCTATGGAATTACCGTTTTTCTGGATTTCAAAGTGGAGATGCGGCCCGGTGCTCCAGCCCGTGCTCCCCACATAGGCGATTATTTCGCCCGCCCTTATCACCGCGCCCTCATCGGCCGCGATCTCTGAGCAGTGGCAGTAGAGCGTTTTTGAACCGTCGGCATGGAGCATACGGACGTAGTTTCCGCTCTTTTCACCCACACCCGTGTCCTCGACCACTCCGTTGTAGGCCGCAACTATCGGGGTGCCCTTGTCCGCCGCTATATCGACCCCGGTATGCAGGGCATAGGCTCCCGATATCGGATTGGTCCTGTAGCCGTAGTTCGAGGTTATCCTGCCGTGCACCGGCACAGTTATCTCCCTGTTGTTACCCAGAGCCGCCATGACGGCGACAGCGTCAGTCCCGTTTTTTTCCTCGTCGCCGCCCGCGTCCTCATCAGCTTTTTCGGTTTCTTTGTCCTCCTCCCCGGTCTGCGATGCCTCGGGGAAAATTTCCGCCTGAGACACCCTCTGCGCAGCGCGGTTCACCGCGCCTGCAACGTCCTCGGCGCTGACGCCGTACGCCATGATCTCACGGTATTTTTCGCGGATAAAGCTGAAGGTCTCCGGGCTGAATTTTCCTGCAAGGAGTGTCAGGACTATAAAAAAGGCGCAAACGGCGGCCTGCACTATAATAACTCTGTTTGTTCCGCTGCGGCCCGGGACAGTTTTCTGCACCACGACGGAAGCGTTCTCATTCTCCATTGCATCACCTCAATAATAAATATGAGGCTTCGGACTTCGATATACCGAAATAATAACCGACAAGAGACAAAAACAGGACGCGGGAATTTGATTTCCGAGTCCTGTTTTTATTATTCAGTTTGCTGTCTGTCTATTCTATGCTCATCGTCGCATATGCATTGAGCGACATATCCGCCGTATTCCCGGCAAGGAATTCATAATAACCCTGAGCGCCCACCATGGCGCCGTTGTCTCCGCAGTACCTGAGCTCCGGCGCATACAGGCTCATGCCGCGCCGTTTGCACATGGCCTCCGCCTCCCTGCGGAGAACCGAATTGGCGGAAACTCCGCCGGCGAGCACGAGCTTTTTGTACCCGAGATTCACTGCGGCTCTCTCCGTATTCTCTATAAGGCATCCGACCACCGCGGCTATGTACGAGGCTCCGAGATCCGGTATGCTGATCTCGCCGCCCTTCTGCCTGACGCTGTTTATGGTATTCAGAGCCGCTGTTTTGAGCCCCGAAAAGCTGAAATCATAGGGAGCGCCGTCCACCCTCGGGTGCGGCATTTTGTAGGCACAGGGATCTCCGTCCGCCGCCGCGCGGTCAAGATTGAGTCCGCCGGGGTACGGCAGTCCCATGGCTCTCGCGGCCTTGTCCATCGCCTCGCCCGCCGCGTCGTCACGGGTACGCCCGACGATACGGAATTTCGTATAATCGAGAACCTCCACTATGTGGCTGTGACCTCCGGACACTACAAGGCTCAGGAACGGAGGTTCAAGCTCGGGATGAGTCAGATAGTTCGCGGCAATGTGAGAACGGAGGTGATGTACCGGAACCAGAGGGATGCCCGACGCCATTGAGATGCTTTTGGCGTAATTCACGCCGACAAGCAGAGCTCCGATAAGCCCGGGCGCATGGGTGACTGCAACGGCGTCGATATCGCCGAGCGCACAGCCGGCGTCCTCGAGCGCGCTTTTGACCACGCCCGATATCGCCTCAACGTGGCGGCGCGAAGCGATCTCCGGCACAACGCCGCCGTATATCTTATGCTCCTCCACCTGGGAGGCGACCACGTTTGAAAGCGCCGACTTTCCGTTTTCAACAACGGCGGCGGCAGTCTCGTCGCAGGAGGATTCTATTGCTAAAATCTTCATATCACAAGTCCTTTAACGTCATTATCACAGCGTCCTCCGAGGGCGCGGTATAAAAATTCTTACGCTCGCCGACGGCCTCGAAGCCCATTCCGGAATAAAGCCCGATCGCCGCCTTATTGCTCTTTCTGACCTCGAGCGAGATGAATTCGCAGTCCCTGCTCTTTGCCGCGTCCCGGGCCGCCGTGAGCAGCCGTCTGCCGAGAGTCATCCGCCTGTGAGCCTTGTCCACGGCAATGTTTGCTATATAAGCCTCGCCGCAGACCTCGTGAACACCGATGTAGCCGATGACCTTACCTCCCGATACGGCAACGAGGAAATGCGCCGTATTGTTTCCAAGCTCGGCTCTGACTCCGTCCTCGCTCCACGGGGCGGAAAAACACTGCTTCTCAAGCTCCGCAACGCCGGCAATGTGCTCCTCTGCCATGGGGACGATCTCCGCGCACAGAACGTCAGCCAGCCTTTCAAGATAATCATATATTTGAGCGGCGCATTCTATATATGTGTCAAGCCCGAAGCCGTAGGGATCGCTGACGCCGCTCTCCGGCACTATCACGGGGCAGGCAGGCTCAAGGCTCATTACTGCCCGCTTGTGGTTCAGGGTCATACAGACGATAAGGTCGCTCTGAGCAGTAATATAGGGATTTATCAAGGTCGACCGGTGGGATGAGATATCAGCCCCGAGGCTTTCCGCCGCCAGGATCGCATACTCAGTGGCGCTGTCTCCCGTCCAGGCGCTTATGCCGCAGCTTCGGCACTCGATATCCCCTACACTTCTGTCACTCAATATCTTACGGAACAAGCCCTCCGCCATCGCGCTGCGGCAGGTATTGCCCGTGCAGACAAACGTCACCAGCATATCAGTCACCCTTCGCTTCATACCAGCTTCTGCCGCAGTGCACGTCGGCAGTCAGCTTGACCTTCATCCTGCAGGCATTCTCCATCTCTTCCCCGACGATTTGCATAACCGTCTGAGCCTCATCCTCCGGAGCCTCGACTATCAGCTCGTCGTGAACCTGCATGATGAGCTTTGCCCTGAGGTTTTCCGCCTTCAGCCTGTCGCTGACCTTTATCATCGCTATTTTGATAATATCGGCGGCTGTTCCCTGGATGGGCATATTCCTCGCCACGCGCTCGCCGAATTTCCTGAGCATCGCGTTCGACGCGGTGAGCTCAGGCAGATAGCGCCTTCTGTTGAAAAGAGTCGTGACATATCCGTCCCTTTTCGCCTGCTCTATGACCTGATCCATATATCTCTCAACGCCCGAAAAACGGGCGAGATAGCCCTTGATGTAGCTGTCCGCCTCCGCCCTTGATACTCCGATATCCTTGGCGAGGGAGAACGCGCCTATTCCGTAAACAATTCCGAAATTGACCGCCTTTGCCCTGCTCCTCATAAGGGGCGTAACGTAATCGACAGGCATACCGAACACCTGGGAGGCCGTTATCGTGTGAATATCCATATTCTCATTGAAGGCCTCTATCATATTCTCATCGTCGGCTATGTGGGCAAGCACCCTGAGCTCTATCTGAGAATAATCGGCGTCCACCAGCACACAGCCTTCACGGGCGATAAAGAATTTCCTGAATTCTCTGCCCACCTCACTCCTGACGGGAATATTCTGCAGATTCGGCTCCGCAGACGAGATGCGTCCCGTCCTCGTCTCCGTCTGATTGAGGGTGGAATGTATCCTGCCGTCGGGAGCAATGCACTTGATAAGCCCGTCGCAATAGGTTGATTTGAGCTTCGTCATGGTTCTGTATTCGAGCACGAGCGAAACTATCGGGAAATCGTCGGCAAGGCTCTCCAGCACGTCCGCATTGGTTGAATAACCGGATTTGGTCTTTTTCTTCGCCGGGATACCGAGCTTTTCAAAGAGGATGACGCCGAGCTGCTTCGGGGAATTGATATTGAATTCCTCGCCGGCAAGGTCGTATATCCTCGCCATTAGTTCGTCGGCCTTTGCCTCAAGCACCCTGCCGTACTCGGCTATCTTCTCCCTGTCAACAAGAAAGCCCTCTGTCTCCATTGAGGACAGCACTCCCGCCAGAGGTATCTCGATATCGTTCAGCAGCTCCTCCTGCCCGTTCTCCTTTATAACGCCGATCACTCTCTTCCACGCCTCCTTCATGGCGGCGGCCTGAGCGGCGACGTTATTGCCGCACTCCCCCGGAACCGGTGCGCCGTACTCGGAGGCGAGCCTGAGCGGCAGATAATCGTTGGCGGAGGGGTTGAGGATATATCCGGCAAGCATTATATCCCCGAGCCTGCCCCTGACCTCGTTCCCTCTCGCATAAGCCCACTTGTACAGGGACTTCACATCGTAGGTTATCTTTTCGACCGTCCCGTCGGCAAGTATCTCCGCAAGCTCGGAAGCAAAGGTCAGTCCGGAGACGTCCGCAAGGCCTGTATATTCGCCGCAGTCGAACGCCGCTGACGTTATCTCGCCGTCCTCAAACTCACAGAAGAAATATATCCTTTCCCTGCCCCTGAGCACCGCGAGGCTGTCAAGCTCTTTTACCTTCA
>JAFSXA010000229.1 GCA_017450135.1 Clostridia bacterium
CTGCTTCTATCATAGCCCAAAACGCGCGGCAGTGCAACACTTTTTTCGCGCAAAAAACCGCCTGCATTGCTGCAAGCGGCGGGAAAACCAAATTGTTATCTCTTTGAGAACTGCGGTGCACGGCGGGCGCCTTTGAGACCGTACTTCTTTCTTTCCTTCATACGAGGATCACGGGTGAGCAGGCCTGCCTTCTTGAGGGCGGGGCGGAGAGCCTCGTCATACTGGAGCAGAGCTCTGGCAATACCGTGACGGATCGCACCTGCCTGGCCGGTAACGCCGCCGCCGTTTACGCGGCAAACGATGTCGAATTTCTCAGTTGTGCCGGTGACCTCGAGAGGCTGACGAACGATGAGCTTAAGAGTTTCAAGACCGAAATAATCGTCGATATCTCTGTCGTTGATGGTAACCTTACCTGTACCTGCATAAACGCGGACGCGGGCTACCGAGCTCTTTCTGCGTCCTGTACCGTAGAAATAAGGATTGGAATCGTACATTAATGTTGCCTCCCTTCATTAAAATGCCCAGTCTTCGGGCTGCTGTGCTGCGTGCTTATGTTCCGCACCCTTGTAAACGCGGAGTCTGGTGAGCTGCTTGCGTCCGAGAGTGGAATCGGGCAGCATACCCTTGACTGCCTTCATCATGGCAAATTCGGGCTTTGTACGCATAAGAGTGCTGTACTTGACCGACTTCAGGTTGCCGATGTAGCCTGTGTGATGATAATACATCTTCCCGTCAAGCTTTTTGCCGGTGAGAACAGCCTTTTCGGCGTTGATGATGATAACGTGGTCGCCGCAGTCAACATTGGGCATGAATTCGGGCTTGTGCTTTCCGCGGAGAAGGACGGCTGCCTCGACCGCTATTCTGCCGAGCGGCTTGCCGTCTGCGTTAATAACATACCATTTACGGGTCATTTCGCCCGCTTTAGGCATATAAGTAGACATAGACTTACCTCCAAAAATTTTTTCTGCCCGAATATACTAACACATGGGCAATAATTAGTCAAGAACTTTTTATCAATTTTTTAATTTAACATTTGAAAGCTCTGTTTTTCTCCGTTTTTCTTTGATTCTCGGTACAAATGCTCGCTTTTGAAATTTAAAAATTTTTGCGGAGCTTACGTATTTACAGCTCCTCGACGGAAATTATACCCTCGGAGCTGGATATATCTGTCATAAGCTTGTCATGCGAGAGCTTCCTCGGCAGTTGCAGCTGGAAGATCGCGCTCGAATTGTTCCCGGAACGGGTAATCTCAAGGTCGAGAATAACGACCCGGTTGACCTTGATGAGTCTTATCAGATCATCGAGATTGCCGCTTTCACTGTATTCCACGAAGATGTTGAGATTCCTTGAGTTCGTTATTACCCAGTATTCAAATTTTGAGAAGAATATTTCGGCTATGAGGATTACCGCAGTGACGATGACTGCGGCCTCGTAATAGCCCGCTCCTGCCGCAAGTCCGATTATCGCGCAGGTCCAAAGGCCTGCGGCGGTCGTCAGTCCCTTGACCTGGCGGCGTTTGGTTACGATTATTGTTCCGGCGCCTATGAAGCCTATTCCTGCGACCACCGAAGCGCCGAGTCTGGCGATATCGGTATAAAGTTGCAAGTAGAGAAACAGGAATTCGCTGGTCATCGTGGTCATTGCCGCGCCTAAGCAGATGAGTATATGCGTCCGGAATCCTGCAGGGCGGCGTTTGTGCTCGCGCTCAATGCCGATCAAGCCGCCGCAGAGCACAGCGAGGACAAGTCTTACCAGGACGGACAAAAGGGTAATATCTCTCAATGGATCAAGAAAATGAAACATTATTATCCCTCCGTTATATCTCGTCAACAAGAGTGACGAAGTCAAATTTTGATATTTCGGACATGACGTGCGAATGGTTTTGCTTTTTGGGCAGTCTGGATGAAATAACCGCGCCTATGGTAAATCCGTTCGTCGCCTTGTCGCGATGGATATCGACGTCAAAGATCTGTATATCCATGCCCTTGATTGTGCTGATAATCTTTCCGAGGTTTTCCATCTTTTCAAACTCTACGTACAGATCCATGTTCCTTGCGTTTGCTACCACGAAGGAGCCGAGCTTGTTCAAAAGAGTGACTGTGATTATAATCAGGGCAAAGCCGAGCACGGCGCATTCATAGAAGCCTGAGCCTATTGCGAAGCCCATGCAGGCGGATGCAAACAGACCTGCGGCGGTGGTCAGTCCCTTGACCTCCTGTCTGCCGGTAACGATGATAGTGCCCGCGCCGAGAAAACCGATGCCGCTTGTGACCTTGGCACTGAAACGTGAAACGTCGATCCGTCTGCCTACCGCCTCGGCTATGTCGTTCCAGCGTGTCGAGAGCAGCTCGAATTCAAATTGGCTGAGAATCATGGTCAGCGCCGCGCCGATGCAGACTATCA